>JAMJFV010000074.1:0-5668 GCA_023544495.1 ANME-2 cluster archaeon | reverse complement strand
ATGGCAGAAAGCTCAGATGAATATGTCTATGGAAAAGGCGTTCCCATGGTGGTAAGACCACCAGGTGCCGGTGTTTTCGATAAACTTCTGGAGAATATCAGGTACAAGGGACAACTTATTGCAAGGAACCAAAAACTGGATTCCGGGGTTGCCGCTGGCTTCGAAGGTCTTGTCATTGGATTTCTATTCGCTGTCATAATGGTAGGACTGCCCATTGTTCTCAGTGGAGGTCTCTAACATGGCTGAAAAAAGAGTCCCTGAGATCATAGTGGATCCTATCGATTATCAGGAGGTAATCAAGAAACTTAACCTCATTGATGAAAAGATAGAATTCACGAATAGCGAGACGCAGCAGAGGGTCGGTAAACGACTGGGCAGAGATATCGGAATACTGTACGGCATCTGTATTGGACTTCTTCTTGTGGTAATGTATCTATTGGTCGTGACCACATTGGGATTAAGTCCCACAACTACAGTTCAATTGCAGGAAGGGGAATCCCTTTTGTCGGCAGTAATAAGAATATTGTTTTTGAGGTGATAATAGATGTTCAGATTTGATAAGAAACAAGAAGTCTTTGATTTTGGCGGTGTAAAGATGGGAGGACAGCCGGGAGAATATCCAACTGTCCTTGTAAGTACCATGTTCTACGGCAAGCACAAAATCGTGAGCGACGAAGATAAAGGTATATTTGATAAAGATAAAGCTGAAGAATTATGGAAAACCCAGGAAGAGATGGGGGACCAGACAGGCGTGCCATACATCAACCAGATAGTAGGTGAAACACCAGAAGCTATTAAGAAATTTATAGACTGGTTCATCGAAGTGGATGATAAAACAGCATTCCTGATAGATTCATCAGCTGGTGACGTACGAGCTGCCGCCGCAGCATACTGTACTGAAATAGGCGTGGCTGACAGGGCCATACACAACTCTATCAATGCCAGTGTCAATGAGGAAGAGATAACGGCGGTCAGGGAAAGCGACCTGAATGCAGCAATTGTACTGGCATTCAATGCCACTGACCCCACAGTGAAAGGCAAGATGGACATCCTTGAGATCGGCGGAACAGGTCAGGCTAAAGGAATGCTCGAAGTAGCCAAGGATTGCGGTATAACCCGTCCCCTCATTGATGTGGCTGCTATGCCACCCGGTGCAGGTTCAGGGGCAACCATCAGGTCAATCATGGCTGTTAAGGGACATCTCGGATTGCCCACAGGCGGCGGTTTCCATAACATGGCATCTGCATGGGATTGGCTCAAGAAGTTCAAAAAAGAACATAAAGAAGCCTATATGCCCACTGATATAGGGACAAATCTTGTGGCCCAGATCGTGGGTGCAGATTACCTGCTGTATGGTCCCATTGAGAACGTAAGGTCAGTATTCCCTGCAGTTGCACTGGTGGATATCATGCTGGCTGAAACCGCTCACGAATTGGGTATCGATACACTGGACCCGAACCATCCTATCAATAAACTGGTGTGAAAACACCGGTTTATTCTTTCTTTTTTATTTTTTGCGATTAATTACACCTTGAATTTTCAAGGAGTTTTTATTAGTATTCCAGACAATACTATAACTTCAAATAACATCATAATTCACCGGTGGACTATACAGTTTCATCGTTAATGCGGGATTATACAATGACAAATATAATGGAAATATATCAATTACTGCCAAAAACCAACTGCAAAGAATGTGGTGAATCAACCTGTATGGCATTTGCTGTTGCACTGCTCTCAGGCACCAGGCGGTTTACTGAATGCCCGCCACTCGTGAAAGAAGGTAAATATATTGACTCAAAGCAGAAACTGGAAAAGATATTAAAACCAATCGAAGGTGCAGAAGAGACCGGGCTCATCATACATGAAGAACTCTGTTCAGGATGCGGGAACTGTGTGGTGGCCTGTCCTGTTGATGTAGCCAATGACCCACATGGTTCAGGCAGGGGAACAGGTCCAACGAATGATAAGGTCATATTCAAAGTTGTTGACGGTAAAGTGAAAGCAGCCAATGTGAAAGAATGCAGACGGTTTGGCAAAGATAAGATACTTTGCAGGGCATGCATTGACCCATGTCCAACCGAAGCAATTGAATTTGTATGAATTGAATGAGGCTGATCTTATGACAGAGATGGTTACATGGACCTGTACCGGATGCGCACTGCTGTGTGAAGATATCCAGGTAAGCATAAGTGATAACAGGATTGAGCATGTTGAGAATGCCTGCATGAAAGGCAAAGCCCGGGTCTTTGGATGTAAGGAGCAGGCTGTTCCTACAATACATGGTGATAAAGCCGATATTGACGATGTCATCAAGGATGCTGCCCGGATATTAAGGGACGCGAAAAATCCTTTGCTCTACGGGTGGAGCAATTCAACAAATGAAGCCCATATCGCAGGTATCGAACTGGCAAGGACACTTGGGGGTATCATTGATTCTACATCATCCTTCTGCCAGGGTATTACCGTCAATGAAATACTTAGTGGCTCAGTTCCATCATGCACGCTGGAGGAAGTCAGGGAAAAAGCTGATGTTATAGTCTTTTGGGGTGCTGATCCCATGAGTTCCCATCCCAGACACATGTCCAAATATTCATACTTCCCGAGAGGTGAATTACGACAGCGGGGATATGAAGAGGACAGGACTGCAATCTCAATTGATGTCTGGCAGTCCAGGACCGCAAAAATATGTAAGAATGGGTTCCACAGAATACCCCCGGGAAAAGATGCCGAATTCATGCGAGGTCTGATAGAGGCACTATCCGGTCGTGTACCCAAATTATCGTTTGATTATGATGTTAAACGTATACTTGAACTGGCCGCTACATTAAAGAAAGCTGAATTCGGCGTATTATTTGCCGGGTTGGGGCTCATTTATTCAATTAAGGAAGATATTACCCTGCTCTCAGAATTTACTGCTGCATTGAACCAGTTCTCTCATTATTCTTTGATCCCGATGGCAGGTCATTTCAATATGCGGGGTTTCAATCATACGTTGCATGAGAAGACCGGACACATTTACCGGGTGAAGTTCGTTGATGGTAAGGCAATCTCTGGTGTGGAGTACTCTGTGATCGAGCAGATGAAACGCAATGCAGATGCAGTTCTGGTGGTGGGTTCAGATCCACTTGCGAGTCTTCCTGGATCCATTTCAAAGCGTTTGAAAGATATCCCTCTCATACTGATCGATCCCTGCATGAACCTGACATCCCGGGTTGCAGATGTGACCATTCCCTGCAGTACATCCGGAATTGAAGCAGGAGGCACAGCAGTACGTATGGACGGTAAGACCATGGATATCCATGCTCTGGTTCAGGGAAATAACATGTCAGACGAGAAGATAATTGAACGGATCATAGAGGAGGTTGGATGATGGCATTGGATGTTAGTAAATTCATAAAGGCTCCTGAATATGGTATTACAATTGTTACGTACAGGGATGTATTTCAGTCCTCTGTCTGTGATGAGGACCGTAATGGTAAGGAGTGTGAACGACTTTCTGCTGTGATAGTGCTGGATGCTACTGAAATGAAGCGTATGGGTATTCAAGATGGTGTGAATGTCCGACTTACATCAAAATGTGGCAGTATAGTTGTCAGGGCTGTATCTTCACCAAGAGAGGAACAAAAAGGAATAGGATTTATGGTTAATAGCCCCTGGTCAAACGCTTTGGTATATGATGAAACAACTGACGGTATCCCGGAATTTAAGAATATTAAGGTGAAGATCAAAGTCACGAATGAGGAAATTATGAGCCACAGGGAACTTTTTCCATTATGAAACACATATGTTTATAATTGATTTTGCTCGTGCAATCTCGATCGAGATGAGTTGTTGATGAGCATTGGGATTAATAATGGTGGCTAATATTGTTGATTTGGATGAAGGTGTAATGAGTATTTGGTAATTCTTGAAATCGAACGTAGTTGCCTTTAAACCTTCTTTGTTCATATTTCTTAATACGTGTTTGATCTGATTTTCAAGCCAGAACATCACTTCAAGGATTGTACTGTCCAGTGGTGTCCTTACAGTTATTGGAACACCGTCGATGCGATATATAATACACGCATCAACTCCATCTGTTTCATAAAGATCATCCAGGATTTGTTCGAGTCTTGTTCGGTACATTATTGTATCTTTTCTTTTCTTTTTACCAAATTGAGAATGTATTCCGGACTTTCAATGTGGTTCCAGTTATTTCTCAACAATTCAATTCTTTTTGCTAATTTTTCACCGACTTTGTCATTAGTCCTGGATTCCTTAATAGAAGCAATAAACTCTTTGTCAAATTTATTCGTAGGAGTAACATTGCTAATATCATGCTCAGAAGCAAGAATTACTATCCCAAGACCACTCTCTATCTTATATGGATAAAGACTGCTTCCATGCTTCGAACCTCTATGTTTTACAATTCGAAGTGTTCTGTCAAACATCTCACCGAAACCAAGATTATCAAGTCGAAGTACAGTATCGGCAAGATAAAGTGGCATCATAGAACCAGCTTTTACCGAATTGATGTTTTCAGATTCTTCAAGAGTAATGATGGTTGTGCCAAATTCCCTCAGATTTTGAAAAATTGTGCTAATTGATTTCCTTTTATCTTTTTCCAGGAACATAGAATAATATGTGAACGGATCAATAATTATCCGATTATGTGAACCCTGAAAAATGTTTTTTTTAATCATATCAATAAGACTAATCGAAGGAAATGTAAGGTCTTCTCCATAAATGTGTAAAATCTTAAGATTTCCATTTTCAATATGTTCTTCAATCTCAAGGAAACCCAATGCTATACAATCACGGATAATCTGTTCTTTCGACATTTCTAACGATATGAATAATGCTTTATCCTCACGATTAAGCCCAAATAAGGCATATTGAAGACAAAATGTCGTTTTTCCAACACCTATCCCACCGTTAATGATATTGATAGTATTTTTTCTGAAACCTCCCCCCATTAATTCATCCAGTCCATATATTCCAGAAGTTATACGTTCAGACAATATTAAACACCACTTTTTCAAACAATAAATTTATTTTGTTCTTTGAATGTATTTTAATTGTTTATATACCTTATCATAATAATTTTATATACTGTATTAGAATAATGTCATTTAAATATTTTCCCTGTAATTGTATGATTTTACAAACTACACATATTTATATTATAAAAATAAAATCTAAATCAAAATATTTGAGTAATTCATGAGAACATTGGCAGTTTTTAGTAATAAAAAAAACGCAAAAATAGCTGCTGAGGAATTAATTGGGAAAGCAGAGAATGTATTGAACTTCATTCCTGACCTTGTTCTTTTCTATGCAACATTGAAATATAATGGACATTATCAGGAAATGCTTGATATTCTCCAGACCCGGTTTGCAGATATACCTCAAATTGGGGCTTCTGTGGATGGAATGATATTCCCGAATGAGATACGCACTGATGGAGCTACCCTTGTTCTGTGTGAAGATAAAGATGCCAGAATTGAGGTCAAAAGTGCCAATGAAAATGGCGCCACCTTGTCTGCAGAAAAACTTGCCAAACAGATTAAATGTGAAAACGGTTTGGTGGTACTTTATTTTCCACTGGCTCATGTTCCTGATGCTATCAAAAGTGCTGAATTCTATGCTATGGGTAAATATTTCAGTTTCATAGCCAACCGAGGAG
>JAMJFV010000073.1 GCA_023544495.1 ANME-2 cluster archaeon | reverse complement strand
GGCAAAGCAAGCCAGATTATTCTCCTTGCTGGATTTGGGGAAATTTCTGGATAATTAGATAAATCGGCAGCAATAGGGCTTATCTTTTGGTAGGCCATACATTAAGTGGGTTGATTGCTATTGTTTTTAACCACATCTTTGAAAGTCAAGTTAAAAAATCCCCATTATGTAACAAACGGTCCACACCTTTCAGGAAAGATGAGTAGGCAAATACAACCGGTTTGAAGGTCTTCCTGATAAGTGGTAAAAGGTTTGAATGGTCATAATGACTATGGGTAAGGACAACCTGGTCTATCTTTTTTTACCCACACCTGTCGATTCATTATATATTTTCTTGATGATATTCGGGTCTCTGCCCACATCAATAAGAGTATTCAGATCATGGATGGAATTCTTTATACTTCGGACCAGATAGACGTTGGATGTATATGTATTGCTGGTATCGTTAAGGTTTGTAATGATCATTCAAAAATACTTCTATAAACTGTTTTTTTCCGTCAACAGGAATCGTGATCCTATTTCAAGACGTTTTTTAGTTGACCCTGCGGAATACCTGGGCATTCGGAACCACCCGTTCGAACATTCCTTCCAGTTCTGCAGGGATTTTTTGTGTTTGTTCGATCACAAAAAAACCATCCTTTTCCAATGATTCATGGAACATACTGATAACATCGATCCTTTCTTTTTCACTGAAATGAAGCAGCACATTCTTACATACGATCAGTATATTATCCTTGCGCACGGGTTGCAGGGTTAATAGATCATGTTTTTTGAACTCGATACATTTTCTGATATCCTCGGTTATTATGAAATAGTCTGGTTGTTCTGCAGGTTCAAAGTATTTCGTAAAAATATCGTGCGGGATCCTCCTGAGCTGTTCGACAGGATAAACACCATTCTGAATGATCTTTTTAAAAAGGTTACTGTTATCGATATCAGTGGCATGTATTTTCACATTCCTGAATATCATTTTACCCATATTCTCCCTCAAGGTAATTGCCAGGGAATATGGTTCCGGACCCATTGCACAACCCGCATCCCATATGTGGATGAATCTCCGGCTTATCAATCTGGGAACAATATGCTTCCGGATCATATCCAGTGTCTGCCTATCTCTGAAAAAGTAGGTAAAAGCCATTATAATCTATCCCTTAGATTAAACAGACCATCGATATCAATTATCGGTACTACATTGCCATCCCCGAGAATAGTAGCACCGGAAAAGCCTTCAATGTTCTTTAGCGTGTTATCGAATGATTTAATGACAATCTCATGGCGGTCAATAAGCGAATCCACGATAAGGCCGACCATCTGTGTATTTTTCTCAACGACCACTACAAATATCTCATCCCTTTCGGAACTACTCTCACCGAACAGGTAACTGAGATCCAGCAAAGGTAATACCTGCTCATGCATGGTAGTGGCAGGGTGACCGTTAATGGTCTTCATTTCCTCCTTCTTTACGATTATGGTGGACAATATGTTGGCAATCGGTATGGCATATATCCTGTTGTTCAATCCTACGATAAGTGCCTGGATGATCGCCATGCTGATAGGTAAATGGAGCGACACTTCAGTTCCAATGCCGATATTGGATGTTACATAGATCGAACCGCTGAGTGATGTTATCTTTGTTTTGACAACATCCATGCCCACACCTCTGCCGGATACATTGGACACCTTTTTGGCCGTACTGAACCCTGGCCTGAAGATCAGGTCGAACGCCTCTTCATCACTTAATTTTTCGGCATCTTCTGCTGAGATGATCCCCTTGACCACGGACATTTTCTTCAGGGCATGGGGGTCAATACCCTGGCCATCATCTACGACCGTGAATATGACATGCTGTTTGTCCCGAAGAGCAGTCAGTTTAATGGTACCCATCCGATCTTTGCCACGTTTTAACCGTTCATCCGGGGTCTCAATTCCATGGTCAACGCAGTTCCTGAGCAGGTGGACCAGCGGTTCTCCGATCTCATCTAGCACGGTACGGTCAAGTTCAATATCGCTTCCTTCAATTACCAGTTCTATTTCTTTCTCCACAGTTTTTGAGAGGTCCCTTACCATTCTGGGGAAACGGGAAAATACTCTCTCCACAGGAACAAGTCTCATCTGCATGACCTGGTTCTGCAGGTCAGTTGTCAGGATATTAAGCTGGTCCAGGACTTCTTTCAGGCCGGTCACTTTATTGTTGGTGCCGATCTGCATTAACCTGATCTTACTGATCACCAGTTCACCCACCAGGTTCATGAGGTCATCAAGCCGTTCAATATTTACCCTTATACCCTGGGTGTTCTTTGAGGAGATCGCACTTTTAATTATTTGGTCACTCTTTTCTTTTGCTTTGGATCCATCTTTTTTTGGTGGAGAGGTTTTTTCTGTTGCAGGGATATGTCCAGGTGTTTTTTGTACCGATCTCATGTCTACCTTTTCCACTTCGGGTATTAGTTTCAATTTAGTATGAATTGTTTCCGGTTCTAGATCACTGTTTAATGATATCTTGAAGTTGAGGTCGAACTGGCCCTTTTCGATCTCATTTCTTGCAGGAGTGGTGTCCATGATTTTACCAAAGGTTTCCATAGCTTTCAGTATCATCAACGCCCGAACGGATTTTAAGGCACAGTCCTTTTCAAGCAGGATGTCAAATACCGTTAATTCACCATTATCAATACGATCATAACCAGTAACCTCTTCCCCCGTCGTTTCACCGGACCGGGTTCGTTCAGGTGTATCTGAGGGTTTAACCTCTTTGTCTTGTATTATATTTCTCAATTTTTCAGTCAAAGGCGTAAGATCTGTTTGGCGGAGCTTACCTTTTGAGACATCATTTACCATTGCTTCCAGTAGATCGGTACATTCGAATAATATGTCGGCAGTATCCTGGGTGGTCGAAACCTCACCAGTCCTTAATACATCAAGTACATTTTCCATTTCATGGGTGAGATTTGATATGTGGGTATATTCCATTGCTGCAGATGAACTTTTAAGCGTGTGCGCGGAACGGAAAATACTATTAAGAATAGAAAGATCATTTGGATCTTTTTCCAGATCAAGAAGTGCCTGGTTAACGATCTGGAGGTGTTCCCTGGCTTCTGCTTTAAAATCATCTTCATATTTTAACATATCCATTTTTTACACCTCACAGCATGTGTATTATCTCTTCAGGTATATGAGAAAGATCAGCAACTTTATCTACACATCCACCTTCAATAGCTGATTTTGGCATGCCAAAAATCACACAGGAATCCTGGTCCTGTGCAATTGTTTTTCCTCCCGAACTTTTAATAGAACACATTCCTTTTGCACCATCGCACCCCATCCCCGTCAGGAGAACACCTATAGTATTGTCACCATATACGTCCACAACTGATTGCATGGTCACATCCACCGATGGTCTGATACTGTTTACAGGAGGGTCTGTGTTCAATCGTATGATTTCATAGTTGTCCAGTTTTGATCGTTTTACAGTCATGTGATGTCCCCCCGGAGCTAAAAGAGCCTGTCCCGGTTTAATCCTGTCACCTTCTTTTGCTTCTCTGACATCAAAAACACACAATGAATTCAGCCTGTCAGCCAATGGTCCGGTGAACTCGGCAGGCATATGCTGAACAATAAAAACAGGGGGAATATTTCTTGGAAGTCTTTTCAGGATGCTTGCCAAAGTTTGGGGGCCGCCGGTAGATGCGCCAATTACTATCACTTTAATAGAATTTTTCATTTCCACAGAGGGTAGGGGTAATATCCTGTGTGCTCTGGATGTTTTAAGGTTTACTTTGGCAGCAAGCTTCACTTTTTTTACAATTTCTTCTGCGATACTATGAATGTTAAGAGATATTGAACCTGAAGGCTTCGGAATGAAATCAACGGCTCCAGCCTCAAGTGCCTTGATCGTGGTATGAGTTCCTTTCTGTGTGAGGTTGCTGAGCATGACAACAGGTGTCGGATTGTTATCCATGATATGGGAAAGAGCAGTAATCCCATCCAATTTTGGCATCTCTACATCCATCAAAATTACATCGGGTCGTAATTGTACATTTTTTTCGATGGCTACCAATCCATTACTGGCAGTATCAATGACTTCGAGTTCAGGATCATCGTCCACGATATCAGAAATTAACGTTCTCATGAAGGCTGAATCATCTACGATCAGTACTCGAATCATTTTATACGTTCTCCATCTGTTTTGTGATCAGCTTTTATATGTCATTAATAGTATAAAAAATATGATATTATCTAATAAAATAATTGAACGTTACACCGATCGTTCCTCTGGCTATGGTTTATTAGCATGGGATCACGTATGTTCATCTACAATAACTGTGTACATCCTTATCATTATGACAGGTTACCGCGGGCCTTCCTTCAGCCCTATTACCTTGAGTTCACAAAGGTATCCATTTTATCCCGGGACAAAGATTTACACGAAACTCCTTACTCTTCTCTGCTTTCAGGTTCTTCATCAGGTACCTGGCTTTTATCTATCTGGTGTATCTCTACAAGTTCATCTTCATTCATTATTCTGTGAATATCCAGAAGAATCAATAGTCTATCATCCAGTTTGCCCACTCCGCGCAGGTATTTGGTAGTGGCTTCATTTGATATGATTGCAGGAGTGTCTTCAATATCTTTCTTTGGCATCTTAAGGACTTCATTAACCGCATCCACAGTTATGCCCAGGGTAAGACCATCAATTTCTGCTACAATGATACGGGTATTCTGGTCTACTTCCTTTTCCATAAGTCCGAACTTTTTCCTTAAACTGATAACAGTGGTAACCTGCCCTCTCAGGTTGATGACACCTTTTATGTAATCCGGAGTTCTCGGAATGCAGCTGATCTCTTCCATCTTTATGATCTCCCTGACCTGACTTATTTCCACTCCATATTCTTCACTATCAAGGTCAAAGACCACGAGCTGCATACCGTCGTCCGTAGTATTATTCAATTTAGACATGATTTTAGCTCCTTTATAGAAATGCCAATCACCTGACCTGTGCTGTTTTCAAGCACCGGGTAGATCTGGTGATCGACACTATTTCACTTTTATCTATGGCATCACGTTACCTTGACTTTTCACGTAAGGTGAAACGCTCAAGAGCCCTTTGCAATTCAACTCCCATGTTCGCAAGATCCTGTGCCTGTGATGTTACTTCTTCCATTGCTGCGGTCTGTTCTTCAGTTGCACCGGATGCTTCCTCTGTTCCTGCAGCAGATTCTTCGGCTACTGCGGCGATCTCGTCAATGGCTTTGACTACGTTTTCAATACCACTCTTCTGCTCTTCTGTTGCAGCCGAGATCTCCAGTATCACATTGGCCACTTCCTGTGAACCGGCCGCGATATTTTCAAGTGCAGTAAGTGCTTCATTGACGATCTTTGCACCTTCCTCAACCTCAGTGGTGCCGGATTCCATGGAAACAACAGCTTTGTCTGTTTCGGACTGGATCTCCTTGATCAGGACGGCTATCTTATCAGCGGCCTGTTTTGACTCTTCTGCAAGGTTCCGGACCTCATCAGCTACCACTGCAAAGCCGCGTCCCGCTTCTCCGGCCCTGGCAGCTTCAATAGCAGCATTGAGGGCAAGCAGGTTGGTCTGGTTGGCAATACCGGTGATCATCTGTACGATCTCGCCGATCTCCTGCGAACGACCACCAAGTTCCTTCACGACGGCACCTGATTCTGAAACAACTTTCTGGATATCGTTCATCTTCACAGCCGCATTGCCGGCAGCTTCACTTCCTTTCTGTGCTATCTTACTGGCGTTTACGGATATATCTGCCGCAGACTGGGATTTAGATGCTACTTCCTTTACAATCGTAGCCATGGATTCCATTGTCTTGGACGTATTTCCGATCTGTATGGACTGGCTTTGTGTTCCCTTTGCGATCTGCTGCACAGTTGAGGCCACTGATTCGGTAGTGGCGTTCATTTGCTGGGCCGAAGATGCCAGTTCCTGGGCTGAAGATGCCAGCTTTATAGCAACATCGGATGCTATTTGCATCGGCTCAGCCAATGCATTCAATGTATCGTTCATGCCCTGTACGATCGTTTTGAAATCACCTTCATGTTTGGAAGTGTCAGCACGTACGTACAACTTACCATTTTCAACAGCTTCAGCGAGCATATTGACATCATCTACCATTTCATTTATCGCGTCAATGCAGGTGTTGAGATTATTCTTGATCTCATTGAAATCTCCTTTATATTCATCTGATATCTTTTCAGGCAGGTCACCACTGGCAATGCGATCGATATACTCAGCAGCCATGTTCATCGGGCCGACGAATGCATCCAGGGTTTCATTTATACCATTTATTATCTTGAAGAAGTCTCCTCCGTGTTTGGATGCGTCTGCGCGGGTATCCAGTTGACCTTCAAGCGCATATTCAACGAGCGTGTTGACATCAGCGACCATCCCGTCAATGGCATCGATGCAAAGATTGAGATTGTTCTTTATCTCGTTGAAATCACCCTTATATTCATCAGTGATCTTTCCTGGTATGTCTCCTTTGCTGATGCGGTCGATATATTCCGCAGCCATGTTCAGGGGCCCGATCACGGCATCAAGCGTGTTGTTCACACCGGTTATGATATCAGCGTAATCACCTTTATAAGTGGACGCATCGGCGCGGGCATCAAGCTTACCGTCCAGGGTATATTCCACTAACTGGTTAATGTCTGACACAACTGAAAGGATGACATTCTTCATTTGACCCATTGCTTTGGCCAGGGTTCCGATCTCATCTTTGGAAATATTGGTGATATCTACAGACAGGTCACCTGCTGCTATGCGATTTGCGACGTCAATCATCTCATCCACAGGTTTGGTGATACTGCGTGTGATTATCAGGGCTGCAATAACGGCCATGATAAGTGCAACTATAGAAATGATGATCATGTTGGATTTAGCTGCAGCCATTTCCTCCAGAGCCTTTGCATTTTCAATATCTATTTGCAGCACTGCTTCGGTCTGTAATCCTTCGATAATGGGTTCTATCAGGTGGGACTTATCCCTGAACTCATTGGTCTTTGATGTAATTTCAGCATCCATCTTGACGATTTTATCAAATTCTGACACATACGCATTCAACAGCCTTTTGATCTGGTCCTTTTCCACCTGTGACAGGCTGGAATCTTCAAGATGCTGCAGGAACAATTTTTGATTATCATGTAACTGTGTCTGGTATGTTACATCAAGACGTGCAAGATAATCCTTTTCATTGCGCCTCATTTGAAGCATATCCACTTGCAGCTGATTTATTGAACCATCAATATTTTTTTCTTCGATCACGGCTTCAATTTCATGAGTAGCGTCCCTGGAATCTCCCTGTAAACCTGAATCCTCTGTCAGGCCACGCTCGATATAGAGGTTTGCTACCTGATTGAACAGAACACCATACTCTTTTGCAAGTGATTCAATCTCCCGGGCATCATTACGCTGTTTCGTAGTTATATCCAGTTGCTGGATTAATTGTGCATCCTCCACAATATCATCCACCTGGTTATTGACCTTTGAAATGTACGATGTGTCCATGCGCATCAAAAAGTCCTTTTCGGACCGCCGCGCCTGAAGCATGGCAATTTCCAGATGGGATGCTTCTTCAAGTAATTTTGTATGAGTGTTGGCAATGACTTCGACATCATTTCCTGCCATATTCAACCCGCTTACACCCACATAACCTACAGCGATCAACAGCAACGCCACAATACCAAAACCAATAAAGAGTTTTCTCCCAATTGGCATATCATTGATCATATCTGATATTGTCATACATTTCTACCTTCACGTTTTTTTGTATCCATTTTTTCAATTCCATCTTTTTTTTCAGGAAAATATGAGGCCATACATATTGACCGAATCATGTGATTTACCCTTCTTGATCAGTTACATTTCAATAATGAATGTTCAATTCAACTCAGTCAACTACGATGTGTAGTTAAAGTGACGGCATAACAGATATACATTTTTTCAGTCTTAAACAGTCATCATTTATGACAGGATGAATCAAATCATCATTATTACAATGATATAGTATTATATAGTCATTTACAAATAAATGAATGCGTGTAGATGCATATGTAGCTACGCATGCATACACTCGCATAATGCTGATTTTGAATTAATCCATGGTTGACAGGAATTTAACATATGCTAAACATAATTTTTGTAAATTGCAATCAATAAAATATATAAGACAAATATTTGCATAGTAATCGTAATAAAACTTTATCGCTATACGCCTCTTGCACAAATACCTGGTTTATGGTCTGTCGAATTATGTTCATTGAAATCCATCATTCCGGGTATGTCCAGAAGGATCAGCAGTCTGTCATCCAGCTTGCCCACTCCGCGCAGGTATTTTGTGTCAATATCATTTGATACAATTGCGGGTGTCGGTTCAATGTTATTCGCTGACAGCTTAAGGACTTCATTTACCGCATCCACGATTACACCCAGGGTGAGACCATCAATTTCTGCTACAATGATACGGGTGTTCTGGTCTGCTTCCTTTTCCATAAGTCCGAACATTTCCCTTAAACTGATGACTGTGGTAACCTGTCCTCTCAGGTTGATGACACCTTTTACGTAGTCTGGAGTTCCGGGAATGTGGCTGATCTCTTCCATCTTTATGATCTCCCTGACCTGACTTATTTCCACTCCATACTCTTCATTGTCAAGGTTAAAGACCACAAGCTGCATACCGTCGTCCGTAGTAGTATTCAATTTAGACATGATGTTAGCCTCTGTTATAGAAATGCCAGTCACCGGGACCTGGTTGTTTTCAAAGCGCCATGTAGATCTGGTGATTGATACTATTTCCCATTTCTTTATGGCATCACGTTACCTGGACTGTTCACTCATGGTGAAACGCTCAAGAGCCCTTTGCAATTCAGCTCCCATGTTCGCAAGATCCTGTGCCTGTGATGTTACTTCTTCCATTGCTGCGGTCTGCTCTTCAGTTGCACCGGATGCTTCCTCTGTTCCTGCAGCAGATTCTTCGGCTACTGCGGCGATCTCGTCAATGGCTTTGACTACGTTTTCAATACCACTCTTCTGCTCTTCTGTTGCAGCCGAGATCTCCAGTATCACATTGGCCACTTCCTGTGAACCGGCCGCGATATTTTCAAGTGCAGTAAGTGCTTCATTGACGATCTTTGCACCTTCCTCAACCTCAGTGGTGCC
>JAMJFV010000072.1 GCA_023544495.1 ANME-2 cluster archaeon | reverse complement strand
TGCGGATATCTGGCAGGACGCTGCATTATGCTGCTATCCTGCTTCGCATGAAGTCCAATGCCCTGGTGGAAGTGCCAGTGGTAGAGGACGATTCATGGATCGATGATTTTGATTTCTTTGAAGTGGATGAGTATCCAATTCCCAGACCACCTGTGCGCCGCCATTCCCACAGGTCGGTCACACTGAACGAACTCATCATGGAGCTGGAAAAAGCCGAAGTAGTAGAAAGACGGAGAAGTGTACGCAATCGGACAAAGGGAGATCTGCAGCTTAACCGTCATACTACTGAACAGGTACTTGGTATAGCCCACGAAGAGGATATCGAGGGCAGAGTAAGAGATCTGCGGATTATTCTGGCAGAATTACTGTATGATAGAAATTACATTTCACTGGCTGACATACTGACAGGTGACCGTTCAAATAAACTTATGACCTATATCTCGCTGTTATTCCTGGCAAACATGAAGGAAGTATGGCTTGAACAGGAAGACCTCTTTGGCGAATTATATATACGGTACCCCGAAGTTTCGGGGGTATCTTTATAGGAGACCGTGAAATTATCGAAGCCGCGTTGTTTGCTGCCGGTGGACCGGTAGAACTGAACGCGTTAAAGGAACTGGTGAGCAAGCGCAATAAGGTTCCTCGTATTATTGAGTCGCTGATAGAGGAGTACAGGCAGCGCCAGACCGGGCTGGACATCATTGAACTGGAAGGCAAGTACGTGATGCAGGTCAAACCTGAATATGCCGATACGGTCCGCAGTGTTGCACCCAGGGAACTGCCATCTCCCATACTTCGTACACTTTCTATGATAGCGTACCACCAGCCTTTGCTTCAGAGTGACCTGGTAGAGAAGCGGGGTAATGCCACCTACGACCATGTCAGGGAACTGGAAGAGCGGGGGCTGATAAAGCGCACTCCACAAGGCAGGAGCATGATGCTTTCTACTACACATGGATTTGCCGAATATTTCGGACTTGAGTCCAGTGAACCTGGATATGTCAAGCAGAAGATCATTGAGATGGTTTCACATGATAGCCAGATCGGGCTGGACAAATGGCTGGGGGTGAAAAGACCCGTCGGCGTGACCAGGGGATACATATCCCTGATGTTCCTGCTTGGTATCGAGGACTTTAAGGTGGTGGAACCTTACAATCCCACCCAAAGTGAAATTGAACGGATGAATTCCCTGGGCAAACTGGTAATAGCAAAAGGATATGGTGAAAAGGTTGCAGAGTTTTTCAATGGTGAGATCATTGAGATACAGGCTGTCACATTTGATGACCTGCTGAATACCATCGACAGGCTGTCGAACCTGGGTAAAAAGGATAAGGTCAATGCCGCCGTTGAACGTATCGGAAAATTGAAAAGTCAATACCTGGCCCGTGCCATGGGCATATCTGCCAGGGTGAAACCGGGAACTGATATGGTTTCAAGGCTTATTTCCGATATGAAGCTCAATGTATCCGCCAGAGGAATGCTGGTGGCGCCTGATTACGGGCTTTCTTCCGGAGGAGTGGACGTATCAAAAGATGCTGATATACTGGTACCCACACACCAGAACGCTCCCGACGATATAGTGGAGCGTGTATGCCAGCGGTATGAGGCGATCCTCAATGGGATTACTGCAAAGGAATTTAAAGCCTGATAGATATAAGTAATCAATAAATATGGCAGATTACGATGTAATAGTTGTAGGAGGCGGCATCAGTGGCCTGATGTCTGCCATGACACTATCCAAACACCGAAAAAGAGTCCTTGTTCTGGAAAAACGCAAAAATGTCGGAGGTAACTGCAACAGTTATACGGTTGACGGTTTCCAGGTAGATACTGGAGTGCACGCTATAACACACCTCAGGGAAGGACCGCTGCGAAGGCTTATAGATACGTATTTTGATTATACTCCTGTATTACTTGACCACGGGACCTATTATGTCAGGACCCATAAAGGTATTTCGAAGATACCATCCACACTAAAGGAATTCGCTACTTTTGATGTACTTCCAAAAATGGACCGGTTACTGCTGAGCCAAACCATTACCAAGGCAATTACCCAGACCACCCTGGGTACTGAATTGACACACCAGTCCATGTATGATTACCTGCCAAAAGGTCTGTCGCAGGATGCCCTGGATTTTATCGATGCTATCTGTCACTCCTTATCAGGCAGGTCCATGAATGAGACCTCAGTGCACAGAGTGATGACAGGCAGCAGTATCATGCGGGATAGTGTTCCAGAGAACTTCTGGGGGGATGAGGAAATTGCATACTCGTACAGGGCTCTGCTCATGAACCATCTGTCCGGAGGGCAGATTAAGGAACATTTATCAGTGCTTACGAGGCTTGCAGTCAATAATATAGGTTATTCACAGGCATACCCCCGTGGAGGACTGAAAAGTTTCCTCAACGCTGTACTGTATTCCATGTCAAATGCAGTAGAAATAAAGACCTCATCAAACGTGTCAGGTATATTTACCAGGGAAGGTGAGGTAAAAGGGGTGTCGACAGATGAGAACACCTATACGGCCGATGCGGTAGTGTATACCGGTTTTGTAAGAGAGATGTCTGATGTGGTTGATAACCTGCCGGCATCATATGTTAAGGAACTGGAAGGTATTGTCCAGACCCACAGTGTCACTATATGGCTGGGTCTTGATTCAAGGTTACCTGAGTTTGATTATAAAGGTTCTGAGATATGGTTCAAACCAAGGGCCTATTGGGCCATGCCCATCAGCAATTATGATGCACAACTTGCACCGTCTGGTAAGCAACTGGTAGGATTTACGTTCATTGCGGATGAATCCGTACCTTTGGCCGAGGACACGAAGCGGATGTACAATACCATTCTTGAGGCATTACCCGGAATTGAGGACCATATTGAGATGAAACATTCCCAGATAATCATTCCGGAGAAGGCGGCAGTAACCATCAATGGTTATTTTGCACAACCCAGGACACCTATAAGAAATCTGTATCTAGCAGGTACTGATACTGACCGGCGCAGTATGGGAATTACCAGGGCTGGGTATTCAGTTCTGGAACTACTGAAGGTTATGCGGGATGATCATCACATAAAATGAATTTAATTGTTCTTTTTGCGGTCCCGCATATATTCTGAGAAACCTGAGTTGAGCAATACCAGGATGCCGCTTATGAAGGTGACCAGTCCGAATTCTATTGGGTATGTCAACTCACCTTTAATTATGAGAAGGATACCGGAATGTAATACGATCAAGCCGATGATGAATGCTGCGATCTGAGGGCGGTTTTCTACAATACCGTAGTAGAGACCGGTGGCGGCCAGTGTCCCGACGCCGAAATAAATGTATGGTGATCTTTCACCGGTTTCAATATTCATCACTATACCTCCCAGCAGGAACACGATGCCGAGGAGAACAAGGTAATACATCTTTTTGCTTTTTTTCATTTCATCTACCAATGTACCTACAGTATGAAATGTATTTATATTTATGCAGTATAATAATCTAAACGGGATGAGAAAAATGGTTGAGGTAAAAAGTCACGGTTTATTCAAATTTATGGCACCAGTCTATGATTGTAGTGCCAGGATGGCCATGTTCGGCCAGTATGAACGGTTAAGGCAGCAATTACTTGGGAAGATTGAGATAAAGAAGGGCAGGCGCATATTAGATATGGCCTCCGGCACTGGTTACCTGGCTGAAAGGATGGGGGCTGTCGACCTGGTATGCACTGATATTTCAGTGAAGATGTTGAAACGGGCCAGGAAAAAAGCGAAAGGTGATTTTGTGCTGGCTGATGCCCACAGGCTACCATTCAGGGACGGTGTGTTCCATAGTGCAGTTTCAAGTTTTGCCATGCATGAGGTAGGAAGGCCTGGTGAAGTATTTGGCGAAATGTTCAGGGTATTGGCCCCGGGTGGTGAGATTGCCGTGATGGATGTGGTGCAACAGACCAGGTTTTCAAAGAAGATATTGCTTGAGATATTCCATACTTTTATTGAGATGCGGACTGCGAGCTATGTGAATATCCCACAGTTGAAGGATGCTTTCAGGGGAGCGGATGGATTTAATATACAGCTGGATATGTTCGAACTGGTGGCCCTGGTGTGGGGGAGGAAGAGACTCGAATGATAAGGTGACTGTCCAAAAGGCCATTGTATTTGCCGTATTTTCAATGATACATTTATATCCTTATTGTTTTTTTCTGAAAGTCCTGTTAAGATTCTCAGTTCAGGGTAGGTCTGATGGGACTATTCTCATGCCGTAACCATTATATATTGATAAATCAATCTATTATCCATTCGTCATTAGTATTATAATAATGATGATATGAACAATGCTATTACAACATCTAAAAACGGCATGCCTTCAAAAATGGATCTTACTACGATATATAACGCTAGTTGAAATTATCGTTTTATTGGTCATTTTCCCCCTATACTTTCCCAGTGGGCATTATTTTTCTAATCCAACAGGAGGTTCTGCCGGAATAAACGAATATTCCTTAAATTTATCAGGATTTGGCATTAATCTTTCAGGAATACCTCAATTTTCAACTGTACATATGGACATGCCAGAATTCGATACTGTTCTAAAACCGATGGGAAGTCTGAACCGGAAAAATCATATTTTATATCCGGAAGATGCTCGATCATATATTTTACCTGAAAATGAAGTTATACAATGGTATGCCAAAAACACTGTTCTGACCGATGACGCATTATTATGGAAACATAATGGCAGTCCGGTTGTTTTCAGGTACGAATCAGATGATACACTATTCAGTAATCCACCTGACGGTGATATGTGGCAAAATCCGGATTATTATCTGGCCCATGGATCAGTGGGTGATTGTGAAGATTTTTCAATGGCCTTTGCTTCAATATTAGAAGCAAAAGAAATACCTGCCCAGGTCATTGGAGTGACCCTGATAAATGGTAAGAACCACTGGATTGTGAAATATCATTTTAACGGTCATACCAATTATGCTGATATTAATCGAAATGAGGTCATAATCTGGCATGATCAAAATCCAACTATCTATAAAGAATGGGTAATTATAGATGGGGAAAAAGATTATTGAAAACCAAAGGGTATCAACAATAATATTTCATCCATGAGGCAGTGGAATAAATCCAGATGTTGAATACTGTTCGGTCATGCAGCCTAAAGGGTGATCCCCATAAAGGAGAATTAGAGGGTGTGTTACCCTCTCTTTCTCTTTAACAGATATGCGATGACCAGTACTCCTGTTAAAACCCCTGGTCCTCCAAAGCCCGGAATACCTTTTTTCTTTGCTGTGGGTTCTTCGATACCACCCTCGCCCGGTTCACCATCAGCGATTATTGTTTCTGTTTCTTCAGCTGTTGGAATTGCTTTTTTCTCTGCGATCACAAAGGGTGAAAAACCAGTTGTACTTGCCGAATATTGTTCATAATCGTTATCGGTACGTATCCATTCGGAAGGCAGTTCAGTCCACTGGCCGTTTGTGAACCGATAGATTGCAACATCACCGGGATTGAGACCGGCTTCATTAAGAATATCAGTCCTTATTCTGAAATTTATTATTCCGGGACTATCGGAATTTTTCTTGGCATCGATTTCAATAAATTTGAAATTCAATCCGTCAAAATCGATATCTGTCGGGTTAGCATCTAACAATTCAATTGAAACGCTGCCTGTTGCACCAGGGATCTCAATTGAAATTATATATTCTGCGATGTCACCATAGAAGGATGCAATCCCATTTAATAGTGAATGGGTCTGTATCAGAGATTTGATGATATCTTTTCCACCGCCACCACCACCGGTTCTGGATGGTTTTTTCGTTTCTGGATTTATCTTAAAATTGTAATTTTCGGTAACTGAAAATGCAGGTTTATCCGGATTACCAGCTACGAATACGTCAATGTGTACATCTTTTGATGTATATGTGCCCACGGGTAGCCCACTGACATTAATTTCATAGATTAAATTTGATTTAGGGCCATCCTCGAAGTGACCCTCTTTATAGCCATAGCCATAACCATAGCCATAACCAAAATCATAACCTGGCTGTTGATCATAGCCAAAGCCATAACCAAAATCATAACCTGGCTGTTGATCATAGCCAAAGCTATAACCAAAATCATAACCTGGCTGTTGATCATAGCCAAAGCCATACCCATAACCATAAAATGTAGATACGATCCTGGTGACTTTATATCCAGGATCTCCTGATATTATGGTTCCATCCGGGTAAAATGAAATGTCTCCCAATGGAAGGTTAGTTACATTAATATGCTGTATATTGATAAAGTCGCTTCCGAGAAGTTTGATGTCTATCGTAAAAGTAACAGTCTCTCCAACTGTATGATTGTTTGGAGGTTTCATCTTGATAAGAACCGCACTAGCGGGTCCTGAGATGATCAACATCGATATGACAAACAAAGTAATTATGATACTGATAAGATTCTTACGTTTGGGTATGGAATATTGCATTTGGAACGTCCCCACGACATCTGTACTGATTATAACTAATAACATTGCGAATCTATAAATATGTAACTGTATTTTAATTTATTTAAATGTAAATATAATGAAAAAAGATTTTTTATTATTTATACTCAGTTGCTCAGGTGGCTGCATTTCAAATCTCCTAATCGGTATGAAAATATAATAGAGTCCTCCTCAAAATCCCTACAAATAAGTCCGGACTTTCTGGATAAAATTACCTTACAGTGCTTATATGAACAATAGTCGGGGGAGGACCCTAATGCTACAATTAATAAAGTATATGAACGTTAGATGTGGAGTGGATGCGGTTGTTCAGACAATTGACAAAAGAAATACAGAAATCTCACATAACCTTAGTGTTCTTAATAATTTCAGGTTTCTTTCTGAGGATCCACCAACTTGATGTTCAGTCCTTATGGATGGATGAAGCAATAAGTTCGATAGCGGCAGTTGCCCTTATGCAAAATGGTCTGCCTGTTCTGCCATCTGGCATAGTGTACAGTCGTGCTATCCTTAACACCTTCCTAATTGCAGCCTCATTTAACCTATTTGGAATCAATGAGTTTGCCGCACGACTTCCAAGCGTCCTGTTCGGAACGCTGACAATATTCCTGGTATATATAATGGGATTGAAATGGGGAAATAGACGAATTGCCATTATAGCAACCGTACTTGTAACTTTTTCAGTCTGGGAGATTGCCTGGTCAAGACAGGCAAGAATGTACCAACAGCTCCAGTTCTTCTATCTTCTATCCTTATTTACGTTCTATGAATTTACTTATAATAAGAGTATTAAATGGCTAACACTACTGGCATTTTCTGTTATTGGAGCGGTGCTAAGCCATGTATTCGGATATATTCTTTTAATAGTATTTCTCGTTTATCTGGTAACCTTGACGCTTAAAGAACACAAAAGAATGAACATTGACAAAATAGGGATCAATCATATTGCTTTAGCACTTGTGTTTATGGCTCTCCTGGTTTTATCTTTTTATAGGGGAGTGATCCAATCCGTACTGGAAACAGACATCGATTATTATGATACCTATATTTATTTACTGAAAAAAGACCTGGGAATATTTTTATTTTTAGCTGTTCCAGGTGGGACAGTACTGGTCAATAAAGACTGGAAAAAAGGATTGATATTGATAGCTGCACTTGTCCTCCCGCTGTATTTCATATTTTTTCATGTACTCTTGATAGGGACACGATATCTATATTTTGTAATACCAATCCTTTTCATTTTGATAGGGTATTTCCTTGATTTTGTTATTGAATATTTAGGCATCACCTTTGCCAGGACCGGGAATTCAGTCCACAAGAAAAGATATCCTGTACATAACAATCTTGAGACTTTAAGGTCTTCCATTCCTTTATTGAATACTATCCAAAGTATTCCAGAAAAAACCGTATTCAATATTATTGTTGCATTTCTTCTGATATTAGCAATGTATTTCTCGCCAGCTTTTACGTTTACCCCGAAAGAATACTATGGCCTGGGTGTCAATGCCCCCCAGTCAGACTTCAAGAATGCATATATGTATGTAAAGGATAACATGAAACCGGAGGATGTTATTGTATCAGCTTGGACCCCTCCGGCACAATTCTATTTGGGAAAGAATGACTACTGGTTGGCATTCAATGTGGTAGGTACAGGATCTAAGCCGTTCCTGATGGAAAATTCCACCCGTGATATATATACAAATGCCACTGCAATATTTGATGTTGCCACATTAGAAGAAGTAGTCGAGCAAAACGAAAGAGGCTGGTTAGTAGTAGATAGGGTCGGGTGGTACAAATTGGGACCCAGCATGAGGGAGTTTATTGGTAACAACCTGACAACGTATATGAACTCAGGCGAAATAAATACAGTCAACGTCTATGGGTGGAAAAATGAGAATACTAATTAGAGAAGTACTAACACATGTTTTTGGATTTCTTATTATTTTCATGATTGCTTTTCTCATCTACAGGATAAACAATCCATATTCATATCCGGGGCTTGAAAACAGGATATTATTTGTTCTCGTACCATCGGTCATCGTTCTCTTGTACCTGTATCTTGAGGAAAAGAAAAACCGCAACCGTTTGTTTTTTTCCGTAATAATGGTAGCCGACAGGTTGTGTGAGAGTAAATTCATGAGCGTTTGTGAGGGTATTTGGAGGAGAAGCCCTTCATTTATCCGCACACGTGTTTCAAAAGTGCAGGCTCAACTTTATACATGGCTGCACAAGATTTCCAGATATCAGCTAAAACAGGATCCAAAGCAAGTTGTTATGTATGCTTTTCTGGGAATCCTGCTGATGGTAACATTGCAGTCGGTCTTTCCTCAACCATTGCTTGAATGGGAAATGACGACCCTGATGATTGCTGCTGTTGTGTTGAGCGCAGTTACCTTCTATCTAAATAGGGATACGCTCGGTGAAATAGAGGAGGAGGAGGCACAGCAAGGGGAGATTGAGGAGAAAAGACGGGAGATGGAATTTGCCGGGAGGTATCCAAGGATCAATCAGGTGGGGGGGGTGCGGTGGGTTGTTAGGTGGATGTATAAGGAAGGGTGGTGGTATAGTATAGGGCTGGTTTTACTAGTATTCATAGCGTTTTCAATTAGAGTATATAATCTTACAATATTATATCCATATACAGATGAATATAATCATCTGATTGCAGCCAAAAGCCTTCAGGAAACAGGAACTACAGATTATACAAGAGCTT
>JAMJFV010000071.1:5873-9236 GCA_023544495.1 ANME-2 cluster archaeon | reverse complement strand
CTCCCAGTCCACCATACCCTATGCCGATATTAAAGCCACCCTTATTGGTCTGTCCCTCAGCCAGTAACAATGTTATCACTGCTGCTCCAGGTCCGATGAATACAAGGGCAAAAGTACCTATCAACTCAGCCAGAGAGCGCTTCATGATTCCTATTTCCGCCATGATCCCACCTCACTTTATTGCGCCATAGCATTCCTGGCAAAGGATCCGTGGAAGTTTTTTCTTCGCCTTCTGGCGCGGGACCGGATAGCCTCCTTCCCACATATCGATATCTGACCTGATCAGGTGTTCCTGGCAGAGGGCCATTCCACATACAATGCACGTGGCAATGGCAACAGTCTCTTTTCCCTCTTGTGCGCAAACATAGCAATGCATGGTACAGGTCCCCTCATATAGCTTCAGCCCACTGGCAGTACTGATGCCTGACATCAATAGATGTAGAAGCACAGTGCTTGCACACCCTTGCCGGCGCCCCGGGATTATCTTTGTGCAGCGCGATGATGTTTGTCATGATGGTCGCGGTTACCGGCTCACTCGTAAGCAGGCACGGGTAATCGGCCAATCTCATCAGTGCTGAGAACCGGACAGTTATGGCACATCCCGGATATGCGTATCTTTGCGGGTTCATGATGACCTCGTTCTGGTCAATGGGCTCCAGATCGATGGTATAGGCACCAGATCTGGGTTTAAGCGATTCCTTCTTGCCATTACGGTTTCTCTGTGCTTTTTCAAGGATCATCCAGCCCCGCCAGATCATGTCCATGAAATCATGGTTGTGCAGTTCTGCTGCTGCACCCCGGGTGGGATAGAGCTGGACGTAGTTGTGGAACCTCTTGGTGAGCAGGTCCACGACCATAGGTGCGGTGAACGCGTCCTTTTCAAGAATGTATTCAGCTCCTGCTGCTGTAGCTGCTGTCGCCAGGCTCAATATCTTATACTCATTTTCTATACCCTGATCTAACGCTCTGTTCATTGTACTCTCCAGCACTGCAGTTTCTGCTTCGATGACCGCCATTATCACGTCATCCTTGCACATGTTGAAGGTAGACTGTGAGATATGATGTGCTATGTCACCAACACAATAAGCAGGAACGGTTACTATGTTCGCATCAAGTACTCCATCATCGATGGCTGCCTTTACCGTCCCCTTCATTCTTTCCTTATACTGGTCCTGGTATTTCTTTACATCAAAAGAAGTATGACCTGCATCTTCCATGAGTTTTGTCTGTGCTTCAATTGGCTGATCATAGATGAATTTCAACATCTTTACTTCTTCATCAACTGCTTCTGCTGCGGTTTTTCCATCTTCAAGGGCATGGGCGAACACATCTCCGATACCGTACGACGTATTCATACCCCAGGATTTTGATGCCAGGATAGTGCGTTTATGATCATCCTTTATGTCCAGGTTCCGGAGGATCCTGTTGACCAGGTTCGTAGTCCCGCCAGGAACCAGAGCAAAATCCACCACACAGGTAGGTCCGTAAAATCCACCGTATCTCCGGATCACTTCCTTGGAAATCAGTGCCTTCGCTTTATCCAGTCCATTGATGAATGTGTCCATTGATTTACGAAAATCCGGTTTCTCATCATACAGGATCTCGAGAATTGGGCCGGTCTGGTAATGCTCCACGAATGGGTCATCCTCAGGTCGTACTGTGTCTGTGAGGCTGCTCAGGATCTCGAAATGCGCGTTGATCGAATCCTTGTGGAGATCGAATACAGCTTTGCTCTGGGTCCCTTCAGGTTGCATTTTGTTGGCAACGTCCACATATGGCTTGACATCGCTTAACTTGAATGCGGAACCTCTCTTTTCTTTCACTACGCCAACATCGGCTTTTTGCGCCGCTATGGCTTCCCGTATCATTTTCTCATATACACTCATACATTTAACCCCTAGAGTGAGTAAAGTCCTTAGCTCAGCTATCGAATTTAATAGCTCCAATTACACTCCAATTAATTAAAGGAATTGATATGTTAAATAGATTTTTGTTGGAGATCCTGGGACTTGAAAAATGTTGAAAAGCCTCTGATATCCTCCGCACCACATTTCTATGGCTGTTAACATATATTAAGATTCGATTTTAAAACGAACTAGACCTCTGCAAGGATCACCACATAATTCTTGCCGTAGAATTCTGCGCATTTCGGGCAAGTTGTGTAGAAAAAATACATTTTTTTAAGTTCCTTGCCTTTTGTCCGTACATAGCTTTCCATCTCTTTCGTCCACTTTCCTATACTTTTGTAGGGTCCTTCAAAGACTTTTGTCAGAAAGGTACCTGACAATTTTTCCATTTTCATCCCCGGTATCTCACCACTTACATGGCTCAGGATCAAATCTGGGACAGCAACCCGTTTCTGATTGCACACTGTGTTCATCCACTATAACCACCTCATATGTTATTTGGATGGGAAGCATATATGGTTTGTCCTGAAGGTTCCTGGATCAACGCGTCTCTCCCACTCTGCCCGTGTGCCCATCCTGATATGGTCCATCCGTCTGTATGGTTTTTGGGATGGTAAATACTGTATCATGTGGATATGTTACATGACTTGATCCGGTTGAAAATGAATACATGAGATGATTATAAATAATACAAGAATAAAACTACATTCGGGGAATGATTTCATTGGTGAAGGGAGAAAATGTTATAAAATTAATCATTTCAATTAGTATTTGCCAGTTTGCGGGAGTTATAGGATCGATATTCACTTCACCTTCAATCCCTATGTGGTATGCCACTCTTCAAAAACCATTTTTTAACCCTCCTAACTGGATTTTTGCGCCGGTCTGGATATTATTATTTACCCTGATGGGCATTTCGTTATATCTGATACTAATCGAAAATGTACATGATAAGGCAGTAAAAATTGGCCTGGTAATTTTCAGTTTTCAACTTATATTAAATATCAGCTGGTCTTTTCTGTTTTTTAACCTTCAAAATATTTTATTTGCCTTATTTGATTAAACAGTCCTTTGAATTCTCCCTTTAGAGAAATGCCCCAATTTGGATCATCTGATAGGCATGTTTCTAATTGATCGAGTATGTGTTTAGCAATATCTTTATCCAGATGTTTTAAATCCTTAAGGACAGAAGATTTATACACAATCTTATAACCCAAGGTGTCCCCTCATGTCTTTACGTGAGATTATTTCATCGTCTTTATCGTTCAGACGTTCCAGAGCTATCTGGTAATCGGCATATTCCTGAAGATACGTTTCAATTGCCTTGCGGATGATAAATGTTCTTGATCTATCGATTGCTTTTGTAAGAGCATCAAGTTCATTAATAATCGTGTCAGGAAGCCGTATTGAAACGGTTGTAGTCATTTGACCTCCATGTAATACATTGTAATACATG
>JAMJFV010000071.1:0-5775 GCA_023544495.1 ANME-2 cluster archaeon | reverse complement strand
TTGTAATACATTGTAATACATGTATATCAATGTATTCAAAATAACCATATTTTGCAGGTACATTTTATTTGGTAGGCTCAAGATGCACCACGACATCCTTCACGCCTTCAACCATTTCTTTGATCTGGTTCTCGACAGCATGGGCCACACAATGTGCCTCATTTATTGATAGTTCTCCTTTGACTTGCACATGCAGGTCCACATAGACATTATCGACCGTACCCCTCGTCCTTATATGGTGGCAGTCTTCGACCCCCTCTATTTCCAGTGCAATCCTGCACAGCATATCAGCATCAAGGACCGATGCGTCCAGAAGTGAATATGATGTTTCCCTCACCACATCCAGGCCGGACTTGGCAATGATCAGCGCGATTATTATACCTGCAATCACATCGATCACCGGATAGCCTGCCTTAACGACGATCAAACTGAATATCACACCAATGGACACAAAGATATCGCTTCTGGTATGAAGTGCGTCAGCAATGAGTATCGGGCTGTTGTATTCCCTGCCCTTCCTGGTCTCCAGGGTGGTAACAAAAAGATTGACTGCCATGGTGCCAAGCATGACCATAAAACTCAGCGAAGTGACCCTGGGTGAAACCGGCTCCTGGAGATGCAGGAGGGCACCTCTGGCCACTTCAAACCCGGTGATGAGCAGCAACAGGGCAATGAACAATGAGGCGAAGGGCTCATGTTTGCGGTGCCCGTACGGATGGGATTCGTCTGCCGGCCGGGAGGCTACCCACACACCCACAATACCGACCATGGTGCCGCCCCCGTCCATCAGTGAATGAAATCCGTCAGCTTCCATGCTGATGGAACCAGTCAGATAACCATAGGCTATCTTGGCGAATGCTACTATCAGGTTCAATAACAGAACAATAGCCTGGACAATCAGTATTTTTTTATATTCCATTTTCCCATCCTATAAATCTGATATCTGCTGTGATATCCCCTATAATCTTGCATAATATTTCTATACTTCTCATTCATAAGGAGGCACATGACAAAAATATATCTGGGAAAAATGGTACTTCACTGGTGTCCCCTGTGCAACCTGCCAGTACTGGGACCCATGTGTGCCTGCGGATCAGTTACCCGTAACGTGAAGGTCACTCCACCGGGTGATATCAGGCCGGCATTCCCCCATGATATTGACCTTATCAATACTACTGCAACGGCACAGTTCGGTACCCCCCTGATACCTGAGGGAACCCTGGTCATAATGAATAAAGTGCCATCTGACGACAGGATGGAAGAAATAATCGTTGACGGTGTGGCACTGGCAAATATCAGGTATGATGTGGAATCAGGCCAGTGGATGCTACTGCCCAGGATGGAAGGTGCAGCCCGCCTGTTCGCCCGTATGGACGGTCGCAGCAACTGGGTAATTATTGACAGCTCGGCAGTACCGTTCATTGAAAAGGGTGCCAGTACCCTGGCTCCTGGTGTGATCGATGCCTACCCTGATATTGTGCCTGGTGATGAGATAGTAGTCCTGTCCCCTGATGGCATAGCTGTGGCTGCGGGCCGGGCCAGGATGACAGGCAGGGAAATGGTGGAGGCTACAAAAGGAGTTGCCGTCAAGACCAGGTGGAACGGGAGAGTCGGGTATGTTCCCTCGCTGGACCCTCATTCATGGGAAGAGGTAATTACTGCCAATCTTGATATCCTGAAGGATTTTGAGGCCAAAGCCCGGTCATTTATCAGAAATGTGGCCCGGTCGACAAATCGACCTGTGAGCGTTTCGTATTCAGGGGGAAAGGACAGCCTGGCTACCCTGCTGCTGGTAAAAGATTGCGTTGAGGATTTCGATGTACTATTTGCCGATACCGGACTGGAGTTTCCCGAGACCGTAGCCAATGTTCACGATGTTGCCGGACGCTACAACCTGCCGGTCAGGATATTTATGGCCGGTGATGTGTTCTGGGGGTCGATCGACAGGTTCGGTCCTCCTACGGTCGAGGCCAGATGGTGCTGCAAGACCTGTAAACTGGGTCCCATATCCATGCTCATCGATGAGCATTTCCCTGACGGCTGCCTCACATTCATCGGGCAGCGCAAGTATGAGAGCGAAGGGCGGGCCCGGAGTGATACGATATGGAAGAATCCCTGGGTCGGCAACCAGATAGCTGCCTCGCCCATCCAGAACTGGACCGCGCTGCATATCTGGCTGTACCTGTTCTGGAAAGGAGCACCCCACAATCCGTTGTATGAACAGGGGTTCGACCGCATCGGTTGCTGGCTCTGCCCGTCAGGGAGCATGGCAGAAATGACACGGATCAGGGAGATACATCCTGAGATGTGGGCACGGTTCGAAGAGAAACTGCGCTCACATGCCGGGAGGTTCGGCTATGGTGAGGGATGGGTGGATTACGGATTGTGGAGATGGCAGAATCCTCCACAGGTGCAGCGTGAGATGGCTGAACGACTGGATATCAACCTGGTGCCCAACGTGTATGACGGTGATATGGAGTTCACAATGGTATCGGGATACCGGCCGTGCAAGGCTGGTGGAGTGTCTGCTGAGGGAAGTTTTGGTGTCCCCCTGAATCTTGAAGTTATCGATGATTCGGGTATGTTGATGGTGCTGGGTGATGTGCACTTTATGGACGGTGTGGTCACATCCAGCCGGGGCGAGGACAATGTGCAGGTGTTCGCATCAGGCACCATGACAGCCAGGAGCGATACCGACCAGGCTGCCAGGCGGTTGATGGGAAGGGCCGAATCTTCGATACGGCGGGCTCTGGATTGTACGGGGTGCGGGCTGTGCGTGGCAAAATGTGATGTTCGTGCTGTTATGGTGAAGGATGGACGGGCTGTGGTCAATGAGAGGTGTACCCATTGCGGGATGTGTGAGAAAGCGTGTCCTGTGGTAAGATATCTGGGCACACCTACATGAAATTTTCCTGTTCTATTTCGTCCAGTCGAATTCCATCACATTGCCTTCTTCATCGGTCATAACCATCTTGCCGTCTTTCATGTTGATAATGGATACAACCTTTCCGGCAGCATCATAGTAAGTCCATTTGAATGTCTCGCCGTCCTCTGACCATAAATAATCCATTTTTGCGATCTCATCAGCAGTATTGGAATCCATGACAGCTCTGCATAAGATAACGCCATCAACGGTCTCGGTTCCCGTAACTTTCATAGATGCCATCTCTCCGGTCTGCGGATTTGTGGCCTGCCAGGTGGTTCCGACCGGGCACCATTCGTCTTTTGTACCTTCAGGGATGTTGTATTCAATATCCACATCACCATCACTGGTTGAAACGGTGGTGGTCGTGGTGGGATCTTTTTCAGTACAGCCGGCTGTAACGAGTGCAAACAATATCAGTAATATTATCACTTTTTTTAGCATATTTAATACCTCCTTACGAAAGTAAATCTATTACGATTTAAAACTAGTGGTCACATAACTATGCTGTGAGACAAAGCATACGTCAGAGGTCTCCTATTATTTTAGATGTAACATATGTGAAAAACTCAAGGGATTGCCGTACCCGGCAAATGTGCCGCCACTCGTTAGCAGCCAAAATCCACGCTCGAGATAGTCTCCGCCCGTGCTGCCGAACACAGCATCAAAGCCGTCCGGTTCCGCCTGACGGATCACCTCGACAAAGTCTTCTGTGTGGTTGTCAATGCTCCCAATTCAGTCATGATGTTCTGTTTGCTTTTAGACGCTCACTCTGTTATTACTCTTAACAACTCTTTCGCCCAACTGGCAGCACGTTCCATCTCTCTGTCTTTGCACGGACCTTGTTTGTCTTTTACGAAAAAACCTTCCGGTGACGTAATGAGGATCCCGCCCTTTCTTTTCAGACTTCCAGCGATCCTTCCCGCAGCATAACCGAAGATCCTGACCCATCTCGTAGAGAATCTTGTATCGAACGCAGCCACGTTAATGCCCCTTATAGCAGGTTCAGGAACGTTATTAAGGAAATCCTGGATCACCTGCGTAGGTCTGCCCCCATGGGTCGGAGAGCCAACTATCAGTACGATGATCCTGTTAATTGTTCTGGCTTCACATTCCCTGCCTGGAGCATCTCAACATCCTTTTGGATGCCGGGAGCATTGCCGATCACCCGGGCTATTTGTTCTGTATTGCCAAAAACCGAATCATACAATATCAATACCTTCATCGTGAAATTCTTCCATCCCATCTGTTTGTTCTTTCGAGACGCCATAACCGGAGAAGATTTAGACCCATCAGAATGTGGTCGGAGGTTCCTTTTGAAGATCACACCTGCAATCAAGGCAGCTGCGTCACCAATTCTGTAGAGGCTTTTCCAGTCCGAGTCTGAGAGTCGTCATCAAACCATTACTGCATAACCGGGCAAGATTCAAGTATTTTTAGTATGTAGTTATATTTTTACTTTATCTTTGATATTTTTAACAATGAATGACGTTACATCAATTGTTTCATCGAGTAAGATCTTTCTTTTCACTTTCCATTCGTCTTTAGAATTGTTATTTTTCAGTATTTTGAATATATCATCTATAGCACTTAAAGGATCACGAAAAGAATATACCAGACCGTATTTATTTTCAAGTTCTTCGAAATTTCCCATTGAACCAACTAGAGATGAAATATATATTGAAGGAGTTCCCAATATACCTGCTTCAGTAGCCATTGTTCCCCCTTCTCCCACATACAATGCTGCATAATACAGCAAGTCATGCATTTTCTCCGGTGCCAACTTCATCCGGTAAGGCTCAAACTCAGCTGGGAGTTCACTTTCAGACGTGATCAATATCCGCCCATATTTTTCAAGTTCTCTCACAAACCGCCGTCGCAACTCCATACTGATTCCTTTATGACCACCATCATGACTCGCACCCCATGCCACAAAACGCAATATGATAAAACGCTCACCCTCTTTGAGTTCAAGTTCATCCAGTACCGATGGGTCAGGCGTGAAATAGTCTGGGTGCAGATATGCAAGCTCATGATATCCATTATATCGAATTTGTTTTGATCCGAGGTCTTTCTTGAAACATGACGGAGTGAAATTTACCGTGGCAAACGGAAAAGTCAAGTTATTTGCAAATTTGGCGTGTTCGGTGTCTGTATAAATCAATGATGGTTTTCTTGAAAGTTTGCTTACTTGAGCGATATAGGGGTTGTGAATACCCATTAAAACATCAGGATTGAATTTTTTGACAACTTTATACATTTCAAAATCGATTTTTAGCATGTAAATGCCTTTTTTTAGCAGACCTTTTTGGTTTTTACCAAGATCGTGATAGTAAAAACCGTAAACATCCAATAAATAAAGCGCAATTTCTTTATCCCTGGCCGTAATTTGAACTTGATGACCTTCCGATTCTAATTTCCATATCGCATTTTTAAAGAAATGAACATGCGCAGGATGACCAATATCAACTAAAACTTTCATCATACACACCTTTTAACATAATGAGTCTCACGGACGTCCATACCCAGCCTGAAACTGAAATAATTACTCCCCTGCACGGCAACATCCTCTTTCCACACATGCAATATCCAGCACGATCTCCGGCATCCAGTCTCTATAATAATACTGGATCAGGCAGCCTTCGGGAGGTGAGGTCACGTAGTTCCACACCGTGGTGATATAAATCGAATTTGTCATAACATTAGGCAGTGATTTAAATCGCTGAAATATAAAGTCTCTGAGCATGATTATTCTATTATTATTATATAGTATTAATGTTTTTATAATAAATAGCATTTCTGAGGTCCAAGACTTTATCAGACATTAGATAGTATAACATTACATTAGTTTA
>JAMJFV010000070.1 GCA_023544495.1 ANME-2 cluster archaeon | reverse complement strand
AATTTAATTCGTGATCTGGATAATGCCATGTTTGTCCTCCTGATATGCTGTGAATATTCAACCCACTATGTTCGTTTCACGTAAATAATTAATCTATCGAGACAAAATACATCAATGCATGACGGCTACAAGGTATGGGCTCCCGCAAATCCGATGCGGCTGTGGCCTACCGTCCCGAATTCCTGCAATGCTTCTCCTCCACCCGACGAAAACACAGTATCCCCTAACATGGCCATGCTGGCCATCCCACCCTCCGCCTCCACAGCTTCCACCGCATCAAGGGCACGGCTACTGATAAGCCCGGTCTCAATGGAAAACTGCCTGGACAATGACATGAAATGTTCAAATCCCGGTCGTTCCTGCAGCGACTTTAATACCTCCAGCCCCACCTTATTAACGCGCTGCATGGTCTCCTCCTCACCCAGTACCGATGCTGTGGAGATCTCCCCCAGGCACACCCAGGAGATCTCGCAGGGTTTAGCAGGTATTTGATGCGTGACCCCCACCCCGGGCGCTCCGGGTGCAGTCCGCATAACCAATCCTCCTGCACACTGTCCGGCTACATCCCCCATCCCGGTCCTGTTCAACACTTCAGCACAGTGGGCTGCAGCCGCAACATCCCGTTTGCTCGTGCCGGTACCAAACACCTGTGCGCAGGCAAATCCGGCAGCCAGTGCCGCTGCTCCGCTCACCCCGAACCCGAAACCCGGCCGTACATCCGAAGTAAGGTTGAGGGAAAATGGCACTCTGTCTTCCCCCAGAAGTTCATTTAACACATATTCAACTGTGGGAATATCCGTGTGTTCTCCATTAAGCGTGGTGCCTGCTCCAGCGGAATTAAATTCAATGTGTGCCCTGATACCGGTTTCAAGACACAGCCCGCACCCAATGGACCCGGTCCTTAGCGGTTCCAGATGGGGCAGTACGCAAAAAAAACCGGTGATATGGGCCGGGGCAAATGCACTGCCCTTCATCCGCAAACCTCAAGGTACTTATCAAGTATGGAACCGGCAATACCCTGTTTGTCCCCGGTCACAGGACCCGTTACCATACCACTGGCCTCCATCAGATACACCGTATTATTCTCGGTCCCCATCCCGCCGGTACCCACATCATTGGCAACCACCATCACAAGACCGTACCTGTCCATCAGGTCCCTGGCACAGGCAAGCATTTCATCCCTGCTCATATGAGCCTCAGCCTTGAATCCGATCATGTCCAGACCAGGATACGCATCCCTTACTGCCTGCAACATTTTTCTGGTGGGACGAAGGTTCAGAGTGATCATATCCTGCCCTGACTTTATCTTATCATCCCGGGGTTCAACCGTATAATCAGATACAGCCGCAGAACTTATGAACAGGTCACATCCCTTCTCAATTTCATCAAGCACGCAGCGGGTCATATCCTCAGCAGATTCAGCTTTCATTTCGATAATACCAGTACTGTGTATTCCCTGCAGTACGGGTAGCACCAGTGTCACATCGGCTCCTCTGCGGTATGTCTCCAGTGCCAGTGCCATACCGGTCCGGCCGGACGCGCGGTTGGTCAAGACCCTGACCGGGTCAATACGTTCTACAGTCCCTCCGCCGGTTATGACCACTTTTTTGCCTTTCATGCTGCCGCTGCCCAGTACCCGCTCAACCTCAAGCACAATATGTTCATTGGTAGCTATCTTGGCAGTCTTCTCAGCCAGAACCGGGTCCAATATGTGTACCCCTCTCTGTTTCAGTTTCCTGATATTCTCCAGCACTCCCGGGTGGTTGTACATGGAACCATGCATGGCTGGCACGAGCATCACAGGCACGCTGCATCCCAGTGCCGTAGTAGCAAAAGTGGTAGGCGGCGTATCGTCAATACCCGCTGCCATCTTGCCAATAGTATTGGCAGTACAGGGAGCTACAAGCAACAGGTCGGCAACGCCGTCCTCCCCGCAATATTCCACATGTTCCACGGCTCCCGTTATCCTGGTTATAACGGGCTGGCCCGTGGCATAATGCAGGGCGTCCGGGTGGATAATACCCTGTGCGGCTTCGCTCATCACTGCTTTCACACTGGCACCGTGGCGTATCAGTTTGCGGGCCAGTTCAACTGTGCGCACGGCTCCAATACTGCCTGTAACAGCCAGTACGATGGTCCTGTCCCTGAGAGAGTCAGATGAGGTTCCCGTCAGCAGGGATGTCGGATGCTTGTTCATAATTACCCTCTGTTTATCTGGTGGATAATTCAATGTTTTGATGTTCACTGCCTTTCATCCCCTGGAAGGTCGTGCTTTTCGATTTCTTTGCATATCAGGAAACCTCTTGCCCGCTCGGTATATTTGTATTCATGTACCTTGTTCCAGAACTTCCGGGAATGGTCGGGGTGTTCCAGGTGTGTTATCTCATGCATTATCACATAATCCAGCACCCATTTGGGCATTTCGGCAAGTTCGTGGGAAATACGTATGCTACCCTGTGCCGGAGTACAGCTTCCACGCCGGGTATTCTGGTTGGTGACATATTTGATCGAATGGATCACAAGTCTGCCGTTAAAATATTTCTTATTGAGCTCCTTTGCACGGTTTTCCAGGTAATCGTCGTCATTGAGCGTCTTGAGGGTGCGTTTGTTCTCGATCTTTGTCTTCATTCTCCTGATGAGCTCTGACTCCTCCTTTTCACTCAATCCGGCAGGCATGTAGACGACCAATCTATTGCCGTCCATTTTTGCCTGGATTGTCTTCTTCCTGCGCTTACTTCTGATAATCTGGACTGCCAATTCATCATTCATCATGCTCAAACCCGATCAGACCGAACAATTTCGATGAGTATATGTAGCCATCAGTAAAATCAGTTACCTCGAGGGATTTTTAATGGAATTGAATGGAGTAGAGATAGAAGACACATATGCAGAAGCATTTCCCATAAAGATCGCAAGGGTATTGATCACCGGAGCCACCGAGCGCTGGGCCCTTGTAGCAGCTAAAGAGGCTACTGGATTCGGAACATCAGTTATCCATTGTCCGGCAGAAGGTGGTATAGAAAAGATCGTTGGAGGAGACGAAACCCCTGACGGTAGACCGGGAGTATTTATCCAGATATGTACATTCGGTTTCAAAGGTCTCGAAGGACAGCTTATGAGCAGATTGGGTGATTGCGTATTACCGGCCCCTACTGCTCACATGTACAATGGTCTTCCGGATGCAGAGAAACAATTTGATACCGGTAATAAGCTTCACTTTTTCGGGGACGGGATGGAGACCCTGGAAGAGATCGGGGGACGTAAAGTATACAGGATCCCGATGATGGAAGGAGACTTCATCACTGAATTGAATATCGGTGCAGTGGAAGGTATTGCAGGCGGTAATTTCTTTATCCTGGCCGAGAACCAGATGGCAGCATTGGCTGCAGCCGAATCGGCTGTTGATGCAATAGCTAAAGTGGATGGTGTCATTACTCCTTTTCCGGGAGGTATAGTTGCAAGCGGTTCAAAGACCGGTGCCAACAAATACAAGTTCCTGAACGCTACCAGTAATGAGAAATTCTCACCCAGCATTAAGGATAAAGTAGAAGGTAGCAATGTACCTGCCGATGTGAACGGTATCTACGAGATCGTCATCAACGGACTGAATGAAAAGGTCATATCAGAAGCGATGCTGGCAGGTATCAAAGCCGCAGTCATGATACCCGGCGTCAAAAAGATATCAGCAGGCAATTTCGGTGGAAGCCTGGGTCCGTACAAGTTCCACCTGCACGATATTGTAAAATGAGACCGCAGGTCTCATTTATTTCTTTTAGACCTATTTTTACAATAATTTATACTATTATGGGTTGTGCAGGAATCGGAATATTTTCAGCATAGCAAGCAGTCTCAAGCTCCCGCTTTACCATCAGGCCTTTGAACGTGAAATAGAGTTCACCCTTATGGTTCTCTTTTAACAATCCATAAATTAACAGGTCATCCAGAATATCCTTGCTGCATTCGATATTCTCTAACAGATGTTTCTTATCAACTAATTTTTTAGGTGTGATATACAGCAGAACATCGGCATATGTGGTATTTAGAATATTTTCTACAATGAAGGATTGGGCTATCAGGGAGGATGTCGGCTTTTGATGAATTGTACCGCATTGTAAGGAAATTGTTTGACATTCAATGCATTATCACTTAAGACCTATACCCTTATCCCACCAGCCCGTGATTCCTCAACATCTTTATTATTCTCTAAATGTCCTGATACCAATAATCATAGTTTGTCCTTACTATGAAAATGATACACCAGCCAGACCAAAATAACCACATCTTTTTATTGTAACAGATACAAAACAGGAGCAGCATGAAAGCCGTAATCCTCGCAGCCGGAGAAGGGACACGTATGCGCCCGCTCACCAGGAACCGCCCTAAGGTGATGCTTCCCATCGGGAACCGCCCTCTACTGCAACATGTCATAGAACAGGTAAAAAACGCCGGTGTTGACCACGTTATCCTGGTAATAGGGTACCATGGCGATACAATTATGGAACATTTCGGGGAAGGGGAACGGTTCGGCATTAAAATTGATTATGTGATACAAGAAGAACGGCTGGGCACTGCCCATGCCATCGGTACTGCACGCACCCTGATAGATGAGCGGTTCCTCGTGTTGAATGGCGACGTCATGGTCACAACAGCACAGGTCAGGACCCTGCTTGAGAGGGACGAAGTGGCGGTCATGGCAGCACTTGAAGTGGAAGATGCATCACAGTTCGGTGTGCTTGAAGTTGACGGAGGATTAGTGGTCAGGTTGCTTGAGAAACCCGAGAAACCTCCAACCAATCTTGCAAACGCAGGTATCTATGTTTTCGAACCCGAAGTGTTCGGCGGTATTGTCAGGACGCCCCTGTCCACACGCAAGGAATACGAAATAACCTGGACCATCCAGGATATGATCGATAGCGGCATCCATGTGGGATACCAGATATTATCCGGCACATGGCAGGATGTAGGCAGACCGTGGGAACTGCTGGATGCGAACAGTGAATTCCTCAAGACCATTCATACTAATATCAAGGGTGATATCGAGGATGATGTGCATATCCACGGTCCCGTAATAATCGAAACGGGTGCCAGGGTCCGCAGCGGCGCATATATTGAAGGACCGGTAATAATCGGACCTGATTGTGATATTGGACCTAACTGCTATATCAGACCGTCCACCAGCCTTGGCAGGGGTGTTCGTATCGGCAATGCTGTTGAGGTCAAGAACTCAATAATCATGGACAGGACACATATAGGCCACCTGTCCTATGTGGGTGACAGTGTCATTGGTACGGGCTGTAATTTCGGGGCCGGAACAAAAGTGGCTAACCTGCGGCATGACGGCGGCAATATAAAGATCATGGTAAACGGCAAAAGGATAGATTCCGGGCGCAGGAAATTGGGGACCATCATGGGTGATAACGTGCATACCGGCATCAACAGCATGTTGAACGTAGGATCTGTCATCGAGCCAGGCAGCAATATCCAGCCAGGTGTATTTGTAAGGGATTACTATCCCCATGAATAAAGACTGTAATTTTGGTGATCTAAAGTGAATATTTCTGTAATAGGTTCAGGTTATGTTGGTACAGTATCAGCAGCGTGTTTCGCAGAACTGGGGCACCATGTGGTGTGTATAGACATCGATCCTGATAAGGTGGATATGATCAACAGGGGCGAGCCGCCCATATATGAAGACGGACTGGAAGAACTGCTTTCGAACCATGCAGGCAGAACGCTCCGGGCTACTGCAGATTATGATGATGCAGTGTCCGGTACTGACATATCGTTCATCTGTGTCGGCACGCCGTCGGATGATGATGGAAATATCGATCTGTCTATTGTAAAAGGAGCATGTGCGAGCCTTGGTGCGGCACTGGCTAAAAAGGACCGCTACCATGTAGTTGTGGTGAAAAGCACAGTAGTGCCCCAGACCACGGAAAAAGTGGTGGTGCCGATAATTGAGGGAGTATCCGGGAAAAAAGCAGGTGTGGACTTTGGTGTTGCCATGAACCCGGAGTTCCTGCGGGAAGGGAAGGCAGTTTATGATTTCATGCATCCTGATAAGATAGTGGTGGGTGCCATTGACAAGCGGTCAGATGATGCTGTATCTGCTTTGTATGCAGGTCTTGATGGTGAGACCATCCATGTAGATCCCAGCACAGCAGAGATGATAAAGTACGTGAACAATTCTTTCCTTGCTACCAAAATATCGTTTTCAAATGAGATCGGGAATATCTGCAAGAAACTGGGCATCGATACCTACCAGGTTATGGACGCTGTGGGCAGGGATTCCAGGATATCGCCCTATTTCCTGAACTCGGGTGCAGGTTTCGGGGGTTCGTGCTTCCCCAAGGATGTGAAGGCATTGATAGGGAAAGCCAGGGAACAGGGATATGAACCTGTATTACTTAATTCCGTGATCAAGGTCAATGAGGTCCAGCCTCTGTTAATGATAGACCTGCTGGAGTCCCGGCTGGGCAATCTGGGCGACCTGACCATTGCAGTGCTGGGCCTGGCATTTAAGAATGACACCGATGATATCAGGGAGTCCAGGTCCATACCTGTGATACAGGCATTACTGGAGAGGGGGGCGGTTGTTACAGCATATGACCCCATGGCCGGGGATACTATGAAGCAGTTATTTGATGACACCATCGTTCATTATTGCGATAACGCGGCGCAGGCTCTGGAAAGTGCTCACGGTTGTCTAGTGATGACAGAGTGGGATGAGTTCAGGTCATTGAACAGCGAGTTTGCGACAATGAAAAGACCGCTGGTGATTGATGGGCGCAATGTCATTTCCTGTGATGGGATCGAATATGTGGGCCTTTGCTGGTGAGTGATCTGAGCATGACCTCAAAACGTTGCGACTATTTTGGTGAATCGGTCATCAGGGATATGACAAGGCTGGCGCTGCATCATAATGCAGTGAACCTTGCCCAGGGATTTCCTGATTTCCCTGCACCTGAAGAACTGAAAAAGGCAGCCTGTGATGCAGTTAAGGCAGACCATAATCAGTACGCAATAACGTGGGGCGCCAGGGAACTAAGAGAAGCGATTACGAACAAGGCCGCCAGGTTCAACAACATCAGGGCTGACCCTGGGCAGGAAGTAACGGTGACCTGTGGCACCACCGAGGCAATGATGGCATCCATGCTGGCAGTGATCGATCCTGGGGACGAGGTGATCATTTTTGAACCGTTCTATGAGAATTACGGTCCTGATGCCGCAGTTTCCGGTGCAGTGCCCAGGTTCGTACCCCTGGAAGGAGCCGATTTTACCTTTGATGCTGATATACTGGCAGCAGCGTTCAATCACAGGACAAAGGCACTGGTCCTGAACACGCCTAACAACCCTACAGGGAAGGTGTTTGGCAAAGACGAGATGTCGGTCATAGCCGACCTTGCAATCGATAATGATGTAACAGTGATAACGGACGAGATATATGAGCATATCATCTATGACGGGGCGCAGCATACCAGCATTGCTTCTATGAATGACATGGACCAGCGCACAATTACTATTGGGGGTTTCAGCAAGACGTACAGCGTTACTGGCTGGCGTGTGGGGTATGTGCTTGCACCGCCCCATCTGACAGGTGCCATACGCAAGGTACATGATTTTCTCACGGTAGGGGCACCGGCTCCTTTGCAGCATGCCTGTGTTGCGGCCCTTGACCTGCCTCCTGCATACTATGAAGAACTGGTCAGGATGTATGACAAAAAGCGGCACATGCTCTATAATGCACTTAGCAAACATGGATTTACCTGTAAACTCCCCCAGGGGGCATATTACATCCTGGTTGATATTTCAGCATTTGACCGGGGAGATGATGTTACCTTCGCGCATTATCTTGCTTCTGAAATCGGCGTGGCTGCAGTACCTGGCAGCAGTTTCTACAAAAATCCCGAAATGGGGGCAAGCACTCTAAGGTTTACCTTCTCCAAGAGCGATGAAACGTTGCAGGAAGCTGTATCCAGACTGGAAAATCTATAACCATCGATGCAATATCGATGTACTTATTAATCAGGAGGTACAAACTTTCATTTCGGTGAAATTATGACAGGTGTTGATAAATCCCGGTATGGAGAAAATGTCACAATTGTTACAAAGTCAGTGTCACTTGAAAATCCAATCATTTTTGAGGGTTTTCCGGGTATTGGGCTTGTGGGGAATATTGCCAGCCAGCATCTGATAGATGAACTTAACATGAAATATATTGGAAGTATTGAATCAAAATATTTCCCGCCAATTGCTGTTCTGTTCAATGGCATCATCAATATGCCGGTTCGCATCTATGAATGTATAGAACATAATATTTTGACCGTGATTTCAGATATTCCTATTCATCCTACCATTTCATACGAGGTCAGTAAGGTTTTGATGGACTGGGCACAGTCATTGAATGTGAAAGAGATCGTATCAATTGCAGGGATAGCCACCATGTCCGGAGAAAATAAAGTTTTCGGGGCAGCAACCAATGAAGAAATGCTTGATAAGATAAAAGAGCATGTTGAGGTTTTCCAGGTTGGTACTATAAGTGGTATTTCCGGCAGCGTGATGACAGAATGTTATATGCGCAACATTCCGGCTGTAAGCCTGTTGGGCGAGACCAACAGTCCAAACCCTGACCCAAGAGCTGCGGCAATGGTCATAAAGATCTTAAACAATATCTACAATCTTTCCATAAACACTGAAAACCTGCTTGAACAGGCAGAACAGATTGAACTTGAACTGCAAAAACTTGCTGAACAGGTCAAAACTTCAGAAGAGACCGAACAACCAAGACGTGAGTTCCCAATGTACGGGTAAGAAACGATATGGGAGTGCTGTAAATGCAATATATAGCGCTAACAGGTATATCTTCACAGGTACTGAAAGAGTTACAGGAGAACAAGATTCGTACCATTGAGATACATAGTCCCCAAAATTTCATATCAGTTTATAATACTGAAGTGGGAGACCTGATCTTCCTGACCAAATCCAGTTATAATGACATTAATATCGGAACAATAGGTTTGCTGGCAATGATAAAGGAACGGAAGATCTCAATGCATCACTTTGTCAGCAGGTCGCAGGAGATGTTTGAAGAGTACGAGACCTTTACAGCAAGGGTTCAATTACAGGTGAAGGGAATTGCAAGGGTACGCATGGTTGGAGTTTCTGTTATAGGCAGTCCTTTCTTTGTGGATGCTGACAGTGTCACGTACCTTGAAGCAAAATGATATGCGATACAATTCCTGTATCTGGTAATTGTACCAAAGAGTTTTTATGGTTGGAATACTATTTGAAAGTCCACTGGCCAAATGGGTAAACGCC
>JAMJFV010000006.1 GCA_023544495.1 ANME-2 cluster archaeon | reverse complement strand
TCATCCTGATATCCTACATTGTATGCCATTACCCGGGCATGATTTTCTTTTATGCTGATTATCTCTATTTCATCAAAATCGTAGAACAGGTCGTTGATGGCAGGTTCAATGTTTCCGCTACCCAGGAAGAGTACATATAACCGGGCAATAAAGTCAAGGTCATATTCGACAGTAAACGAGACATTGGGTCCTTGTGGTTCCATTTTAATCTCAGTTATGTGAAGATACCTGGGCGAATCTGCACTTGCAGGACCAAATGAAAATATTAATGCGGTAACTAAAGACACCAGCACAATTCCCATTAATGGTTTCATCGTTCATTCCATCCGTTTTTTATTTGGATTGTATGTAGTTATACTCAATAATACTAGTATCCAGGTGCAAATTATTTATTTCTTTCTATCGCTTTCGCAGCTGCACATATGGTATGTCTCAACCGTTTAGAGCCGTCGAAGTTCTTGATGGTCTTTTTTTCTCTGATATCCAGCACGTCGAAATCCCTGAGTAATCCGGACAACTCGGAGATGGTAAAATAATGATACACTGTACCCGTGTCCCGCCCGTATGTAAATGGTTCCACTTCAACTCCGCCCATTCGCATATCCTCCCTGCCTAGCACTTCCATTACAAGTATGCCACCTGGTGTCAGTATCCTGTTGAACTCACCCAGTGCTGCTCTTTGCTCAGTTTCCAGCAAATGCTGCAAGACACCAAAACAAACCACACCATTGAAGGTATTGTCCTTGAAAGGGAGATGGTATGTATCGGCTGCCGCCAGTTCTATCCCGATGCTCCGGCGCTGTTTCGCTTTATCCAGTTCACCCAGGGCGACCATTGAGACATCCATCCCTATCACGTTATATCCCTGCATGACCAGTGGTATGGCATATCTCCCAATTCCGCAACCGGCATCAAGTATAATGCCTGAAGAAGGAGCATACCGGTGGAAATAGTCCAGTGAGTACGGTCCTTTCCAGATGCATCGCCGGTGTTCTTCTTCCCATGCCATGATATGGCTGAATGTTCGGCCCATATAATGCTCGATAGTATAACAACATTTATATGTATATGTGAATTTTAAATCCTAAGCAAATATAGCTTTTCAAACGTAGAATTTAATGTTGAGGACATGATATGAACAAAATATTTACTATCACATTGATAACGTGTATCGTTCTGGCGGGGCTATTGGTTTCAGGCTGCACCGATAATAATACAGATGCTCAGAGCACAAATTCGCTATTAACCCCCCCTGAAACAGTAGAGGATGTCTCTATCGCTGATGTACTGTCCGATCCCTATGCATATGACAATATCCGGATCACAGGTGTGGTCAACCAGACCCTGAATGTCAGCGGGTATACGTACATGGAATTGACTGATGAGAACAAGAGTATATGGGTAGCAGGATACCAAACTTCGCTTGAGAATGGAACTGAGATAACTGCATCCGGCAGTTTGATGTTGAACTTCCCAAGCAATTCGCTGGGGAGGACATTCGATGTTCTGCTTATGGCAGATTCTGTTTCGGATGATTCATCCACGATCACTTCTGATTCACCTCATGCCAGTGCCAGTAATAATGATGTTACGTATGACGTCAATGTCACGCCAATTGAAGGAAGCACACAAATCGCAGACATTATTTCAAATGCTGCGAACCTGTCCGGACAGGAAGTTAAAGTGACTGCTGTGGTAGTGAAATCTACTCCGCTCATCACTGAATTGTTCCTTACGTTGGACGATGGCACGGGACAGTTGAAGGCCAGGTGCCCGAATACCTTTGTAGTATCAGCCGGCGATAATGTCGTAGTCACCGGTATTGTCAGAACAGACATTGACCTGGGTAGCGGATATTATTATGAAGTATTGCTTGAGATAACGAATGTAGAGTAAATAATGCTGCAACTGACCCATTATGGTTTGATCTGAGTGATAGTATGGGAGAGTATCCTGTGGTAATGACCATCGCCGGATCTGATTCCGGCGGTGGTGCAGGCATACAGGCTGACCTGAAGACCTTTTCAGCTCTGGGAGCCTACGGCACATGTGCACTCACTTCAATCACTTCCCAGAACACTACCGGAGTGCTGGCTGTCCATGACCTGCCACCCTCAACCATAACATCCCAGATCAGGGCTGTGGCATCGGATATGGATATTGTCCATGCCAAGACCGGTATGCTCTCATCTTCTGACATTATCCTGACCGTGTCAGAAATGATGCAGGAATATGGGATCCCGCTGGTGGTCGACCCGGTCATGGCTGCTGAAGCGGGAGGCAGCCTGCTTCGAAGTGACGCTGTGAAAATCCTTCAGCAGGAACTCATCCCCCTGTCAAAGGTGGTTACACCCAATATCCATGAAGCAGGAGTGCTTGCCGGGATAAAGGTCAATGACTGGCAGGATGCGAAGGAAGCCGCCCGCCGTATAGCAGATGCGGGGGCCAATGCCGTGATCATCACGGGCGGGCATCTTGACGGATCTGACCTGCTCTATGACGGGCTGGATTTTACCCTGGTGGAGGGTGAACTGGTCAGGGGCGGGACACATGGTGCCGGATGCACCTACTCGGCGGCCCTGACAGTTTTCCTTGCAACGGGACATTCTTTGAGGGATGCGGCGGCCGGTGCCAAGCTGTTCGTGACCAGGGCCATTCTTGAAAGCCGTCCGGTAGGTAAGGGTGTGGGTCCTGTGAATCCGGGCTGGCATACTCTGAGGACAGCCCAGATGTATGAGGTGCTCAGTGATGTCAGGGAAGCGGTTACCATTCTGGAATCGTCTGCTGGTTTTGCCGATCTCATTCCTGAGGTGGGCTGTAATGTGGCAGCGGCACTGCCCCTTGCAGCCTCGGTGGATGAGGTGTGTGCTGTCAGGGGCCGTATCGTCAGGCTGCAGGACCGGGCCCGGGCCGTAGGTTGCCCCGCCTTCGGGGCCAGCAGCCATGTGGCCAGGATCGTACTGGCTGCCATGCACCATGATGCAGGATTGCGGGCGGCGTTGAATATCCGTTATTCCGGGAATGTGGTGGAGGTCATCAGGGAAATGGGGCTGGCTGTGGCATCATTTGACCGGGCGCACGAGCCCCAGGGTGTCAGTACTATGGAATGGGGCACCCGGACTGCTATTGATACGTACCGGAAGCTCCACGACCGGGTGCCTGATGTGGTGTATGACCTGGGTGCGGTGGGCAAGGAGCCTATGGTTCGGTTGCTGGCGCACAGGGCTGTGGATGTTGCCGGGCTGGGTATTGAGATTGCGCGGGGGTTGGGGAAGGAGTGAGGTTGTTGATACTTATTTTTATTGCCAGGTGCTTAATATAGAGAAGGGATACATGAATAAAGTCAAAATAGGAGGATTTCGCATCGCGTTCCAACGGAAGGGAGAAGGGATACCTCTCGTGCTCCTCCATGGAGCTCTCAGTGACAGCAGGGAATGGCACAGACAGCTTGATGAGCTATCCGACGATTTCACGGTAGTAGTCTGGGATGCACCTGGCTGTGGTCGCTCGGATGATCTACCGGAGACCTTCCGTCTGCCTGACTATGCGGACTGTCTAGCTGCATTTATAGAGGAGATCGTCCTGGTACGGCCTCATGTGCTGGGTCTGTCATTCGGTGGCGGACTTGCACTTGAGCTCTACCGGCGCTATCCCGCCATTCCGAGGTCTCTGATACTGGCTTCAGCTTACGCCGGGTGGGCGGGGTCCCTTCCTCCCGAGGTCGTAGAAGAACGCCTGCAACAGGGGCTTTTGTAGTCTAGATTGCCGCCTGAGCAGGTCGTTGAGATGTGGATTCCGACACTCTTTACGAAATCAGTTTCAACTGACGTTATCAAAGAGACCGCAGCTATCATGTCCGAGTTCCATCCGATCGGGATGAGAGCGATGCTGCTTGCCTTTGCGGAGGCTGATCTTCGCGACATGCTTCCAACTATTGAAGTGCCTACATTGCTGCTGTATGGTGAAGCCGATCAGCGTTCCCCTCTGAACGTTGCCGAGAGCCTGCACGCCAGGATTCCCGGTTCGAAGCTTGTGGTCATACTGGATGTTGGTCATATGAGCAACCTTGAGGCACCAGAGATTTTCAATACTGAAGTACGGAACTTTCTCCGGGCATATCAGCACTGAAGTTTCCGGATACATCAATCATTTTGATTTTAAAATTCATTGGGAAAATGAACATTTATTGACTTGAGCCTGAGGCAGACTTGCCAGAATTGCCTGAAAATTCAATTAATTAATCCTCAATAAACTCCTTGCTTCCTAAAAAAAATTATTATGATGGTTTAGATCGACAACTTTCTAAAATATTTAATGTTCAGTAACGATCCTCGATTTCTTCATTCCATATTTGCAATATCAAAAAAAAGGTGATAAAAACTATCAAATCATAAATCATAATCAGGTTAAACTCAGAGGTCAAAGAAGTTTTCTAAGGGAAGTCTACATTATACACTCCTGAAATCTATCCAACCCCATGTAGACCACCTGTGTCCGGAAAACCACCCCCGGACACTTTATATTAACAATAATTACATGATGAAAAGACAAATAAAAGTACTGGTTCTGGCTGCCGGATTGGTATTATTTGCAATCCTGATCGGAACCATGCTGAAGATCAGTTCTGTTGAAACCACTATATTTCCCCAGACCCTGGGAGATATGGATCTCAAGATGTATATTGATGGCGAGGAAGCCAGGCAGAGCGTGGCTCAACTCCATTCGTCAGGTGAACGTGTTAATCCTGGTGAGGCCTACATTGCACGTTACCGCAATTATGGTACCGATCCCGCCAACATGGCCGATGTCTGGCTCTCGATTTCGGATTCGGATTCATCAGCCACTTCTCTTGTTGAGATCATGACCGCGAGGATGTCGAACGGTATGATGTTTACCCGGCCTCAGGTCAGGAATATAGATGGCCAGACAATATATTACACAGAAGGTACGGGTCAATTCCACTACTATTATGCAAAGGATAATAAGGTGGTCTGGATAGGGCTGAGCAATCCTGATACTGCGTACCAGGAAAAGATAATTCTCATTGCACTGGATGAAATCTAATTTTCAATGAACGGATTTATTTTTTTGCCGCTATTGTTACAATCTCCAAAGATAACCTTCAAAAGTTGCTGTTTTCTGAACCGATATAAGTATTAAGAGTAGTAAGAAGGGTTGGTGAAACAAATGAATCACATAAAAAGAAGGGATCGCTTTTGTTTGGTGACAAAGGCAAAATACAGAAAAGTCAGGTTCTCACAACCTTGATTGATTGGCGTGAACTTGAATTTTCACGAATGCAGAAAAGAACACCAGTTCTTGACATTATAGATTCTATGATAATGGAAGTCAGGCAGGAATTAATGAATTTAGAACTGGATTTATCAGAATTTTGTTGTTTGAATAAAGATTGCCCGGATTACGGTAAGAAGGGTAAAGGAAATATAAGAGTCAAAGAGAGATACGAATCGAAAAATCGAACTTGCAAAGACGATTGATAATCATTTTAGTGGAATAATGGAAGCAATTAAGAGAAATCTCAATAATGGAGTTGTTGAGGGAATGAACAATAAAATCAAGACTCCATTCAAAAGATCATACGGATTCAAGACCGAAAAATATCGAAATTCGATGATTTACTTAATTTTATGTTTTGCAACACTAATATTACTCTAATATGGCATAATCATCATTATTTCAATTTAATTTAAATTTATTTAAATAAATAAATTAGCAATATAAGTCATTATGGTGCCTGGAATGAGAACATAAAGAATATCATCAGGTTTGCCACAGGCTCACGTTCGAAATTCTACAGTGTCAGACGAATCTCCGGTTTCGAATCACCTTCATACCCTCAACAATCACAAATACCATTGCAGACACAGACAGCACAATAACCCAATCATGCACACCCAGAGGAACGGTATCGAATATCAACTGCAAAGGTGAAGTGTACAGGACACACATCTGCAATAAAGCGCTTAAACCAACTGCACCTATCAGATAACGATTCGAGAACACCCCGATCCGGGTCAGAGGATATTGATCCGACCGGCAGTTGAATGCATTAAATAGTTGGAAGAGGACGAAGGTGGTGAACGCCAGTGTGCGTGCATGATCAATATCCTCTGGATATTCCTGCAGTGCATACAGGAATACAAGAATGGTGCCGATAAACATCACCATGCTTGTCCCTGTAATGAATTTCATTACATCTTTCGTGATTATCGGCTCATCAGGGTCTCTTGGAGGGCGGTTCATGGTTTTATGATATGGCTCCATCGAGAGCGAGAGCGCAGGCGGACCATCCATCAACAGATTGATGAACAGTATCTGCTGCGGTGCAAGCGGTAGCGGAAGCCCGATGAGCAGTCCGAAAAATATGAGCAGAATCGCGCCGACATTGGTGGATAACTGGAATCTGAGGAACTTCTTGATATTATCATATATTCCCCGCCCCAATTCGACTGCATGTGCGATCGATACAAAGTTATCATCCGTCAACACCATATCTGAGACTTCCTTTGCAACATCAGTTCCTGTGATCCCCATCGCAATTCCGATGTCCGCCATCTTGAGCGCAGGCGCATCATTCACACCATCACCGGTCATTGCCACGATATCGCCCTGACTCTGTAGTGCTGATATGATCTGAACCTTATGGGTTGGTGAGGTTCTGGCATACACTAACGCCTTCTGCCCGATTCCGGCATCCATGTCATCTCCGGTCACTATTTTCCCCGTATGTTCCGGATCGATAATACCGAGTTCAATCGCAATTGCTTTTGCAGTGTCTCTGTGATCGCCTGTAATCATGATTGTGGTGATGCCTGCCTTCTTACAGGTGGCAATTGCCTCTTTAACGCCAGAGCGCGGAGGGTCGATCATCCCGACCATGCCAGCAAATATCAGATCGTGTTGGTGCTGTTCAGTTATATCATCAAGTGGTTTGTATGCGAGTGCGAGTACTCTGAGCGCATGGACAGTCATGTCCTGATGAACATGCTGGATTGCATCGGCATCAGTAACTGTCAACGGGACGACTTCACCATCCCTGTAAATATGACTGCACTTTTCGAGAATCGAATCAAGCGCTCCTTTGACACAAATCACATACGCTAAATCCAGTATTTTTACCGCATCATGAACCTCATGGATCGTGGTCATGTATTTGCGCTCAGGATCAAACGGAATTTCTGCAACCCGCGGATACTTTTCTGCGAGTTCCTGCTTGTTGATATCTGCCTTTGCTGCCGCAACCACCAGAGCGCCTTCTGTGGGATCACCCAGAATCTTCCAGTTCCCTTCTTCAGGCTGTGTCAGGGATGCATCATTGCACAATGTTCCTATCTGAAGAAAAAATCGTACAGACTTTTCATGGAACTCTTTTTCTGACCTGAATTCTCCGAAAGGAGCATACCCCTCACCAGTGACATCGATGAGCGTACCATCCGTGTATATTTTCCGAACGGTCATCTCGTTCTGGGTGAGCGTACCTGTCTTGTCGGTACATATCACAGTTGCACAGCCGAGCGTTTCGACCGCCTGCAGTTTCCTGATGATGGCATTCTTTTTGACCATGTTCTGCACACCAAGTGCAAGCGCGATCGTGACCACAGCAGGCAGGCCCTCTGGAACTGCAGCAACAGCAAGGCTGACCGTGGCGATGAACATCTTGTCTGCCGGAATCCCATTCATGATTCCTGTGATGAATACTATGACACAGATAACAAGCGCACCGGTACCGAGGTATCTTGCAAGTTGCGCCAATCGTCTCTGGAGTGGTGTCTTCCGTTTCTCGATTTGCACCATCGCAGCAATCCTCCCAAATGCTGTGTTCATCCCGGTATTAGTGACCACACAGGTTCCACGTCCATGTGTCACTGTGGTGCCTGCATGTACAGTATGTGTAGAACTGCGATTCACTATATGTGATTCCCCGGTGAGAACGGACTCATCCATCTGCAATTCTCCATCGATCACAATGACGTCTGCCTGCACCTTGTCCCCGGCTATGAGCAGTATCACATCACCGGGCACAAGTTCTGCGGCATCCACCATCCTTTCACTGTCATCCCGTATCACACGTGCCTGCGGTGCGATCATGGATTTTAATGATTCAAGCGCGCGTTCAGCACGATACTCCTGGGTAAAACCGAGTATCGCATTAAATACAACGAATCCGGTAATCACCAAACCATCGAGAGTTTCTCCTATCAAAAATGAAACAATTGCTGCAATAATGAGCAGAAGAAGCATGAAATCCAGGAACTGACGTGCAACTATCTTCAGAGGCATTGCTATTATATTTTTTTTCAGTTCGTTTCTTCCATATCTGGTCAACCGCCTGATTGCTTCCTCTTCGGTCAAACCTGATGTATGTGATTGTAACTGTTCGAGGATAGCTGTGATATCTGTATCTGATCTGATTGTGGAATTCATAGCTATCATGGAACTGCAGGTATATCGGAATCAAGCCATTTGGGGTTCATGGTCATTTTATTTACCAGACCTTCATCAAAAATATGGTTAACAGTGATCATGGTTGAGGTTATTCACCTTATTGTTATAGAAATATTGCGAGACTTTTTATTATTTCATGAATACCTACTATGTATAATTGTGCAATGCAAACTCTTTATGCTCTGGCATTTCAATCAGTGGCTGAAATATATACTGATAATCGGCCATTTGGATTACCATTGTTTCGAAGTGCACAATATGTAGCACCTGAAAGCGGAGTCTTCGGACAGAACATGTACCTCACAGATAGAGGTAAACACCTCAGGGATAAACTCACCAATCCTGGCTAATATAACCCCTGGATAGAATTGAGAGTATCCTGAATGAACAATATCCGGACATGAGTGTTCACTTTATCTGATATACAGATGATTTTCCGGTCGCCACTTCAAGTAAAGAGGTGTCAGAGGAAATATGTGAACTAATCCTAAGATTTTAGAATGAGGATTATAAGTTAAAAATGTCAGGTTTTTAACTACAATCATTCTTCAATCCAAAATTTGCGATACATCATTTTTTCGAGACCGTTTCAATTCGTGTTGGTGAATATAATAAAACCGCAGATAAATGCAGATTTTCAGGCAGCTTATCCGCGTTCATCGGCGTCCATCTGCGGTTAATTTGAAAGCACCAACATGTAATGTAACGGTCACATTTTTTCGTAAAATTAATATGTATGAACATAGAATATGATAATGGGAATAGATTAATTTGAAGAATTATCATTACCCTTAGATAATTTCAAATTATTCACAATTCTTCAAATAATATTGGGGGACTTTAGTATGAAATATAATATATGTAAATGTTTAGGATTTATGCTTGTGTTTGGAATGTTAGTGGGACTGTCTTTTCAAGTAGTTCTTGCAGATGGAACAGAATCATTAGGAACACCATCAATTGTAATTTCAGAAGGTACTGGAATAATTGCAAATGGAACTGGCTTGATTTCACAACCAGGGACGATTCAAATTACCGTCCCTGATAATGTAACCATTAAACAGGTGCTATTATATTGGGAAGGTCAACAAATGGGATCATCAGGAGATGATCAAATTTCAGTTGATGGTAATCCAATTACCGGCACATTAATCGGAGGACCAACACAATTCTTCTCCTCTGTATATAGTTCAAGTTATCGGGCAGATGTAACAGGCATTCTCTCCTTTACAACTGGCTCGAATACGTTTTCAATTTCGGGTGCTAATTTTTCGTATGCGAGTAATGGAGCCGGAATCTTAGTGATAATTGATGATGGAACTACGCAAACAGATATTGAAATAAAGGATGGGAACGATCTGGCATATTATAATTTTGCATCTCCATTGGATACTACTGTTCCCCAAAACTTCACATTTGCACCAGCAGTAAGTGATCGAACTGCTGATATTTCAATGTTCTTCAGTAGTGTTTCAGGAACAACAAGCACTGAAGGGTTCCGACCCAGTTTAATGAAAATTACCTATAGTACTGGTGGTGTTGAATATATCGATAACGGCCTTGACAGTAACGATGGAGAAGAATGGGATACGCTCACCAGACAGATAACTATTCCTGCGGGAGCAAACGGAATGACCGTACAGGCTTTCTCTGAAGACCGTCTTGGAATCGGTGGCAGACCTGCTTCCTTTGCATGGACGGCTACAGCTCTTTCAGTACCTGTTGAAATTGTATGTAATGGTAGTATCGGTGATTTTGTCTGGAATGATCTGAACGGTAATGGTATCCAGGATGCTGGTGAACCTGGTATTCCCGGTGTAACAGTAAATCTATCTAATGAAAGTGGAATTCTCGCGACTACTACCACCGATAGTAATGGTTTCTACCTTTTCGATGGACTTTGCATTAATTGTTACACAGTAGAGGTCGATGAGAGCACGTTACCTGCTGGTATGATCCAGACCCCGACTATGGTGGGTGATGATCGTTCAATAGATAATAATGTCAATCCATCCAGGGTATGTTTAACAATTGACGATCAGGAAGATCGTACCATTGACTTTGGATACGTTACTGAAATTGTATGTAATGGTAGTATCGGTGATTTTGTCTGGAATGATCTGAACGGTAATGGTATCCAGGATGCTGGTGAACCTGGTATTCCCGGTGTAACAGTAAATCTATCTAATGAAAGTGGAATTCTCGCCACTACTACCACCGATAGTAATGGTTTCTACCTTTTCGATGGACTTTGCATTAATTGTTACACAGTAGAGGTCGATGAGAGCACGTTACCTGCTGGTATGATCCAGACCCCGACTATGGTGGGTGATGATCGTTCAATAGATAATAATGTCAATCCATCCAGGGTATGTTTAACAATTGACGATCAGGAAGATCGTACCATTGACTTTGGATACATTAATGAATCCATCGAATTCTCAGGTTGTACTCCAGGTTATTGGAAGAATCATCTTAACGCGTGGGGCCCAACAGGTTATGCGCCAACTGATATTTTCAATGATGTTTTTAGTGTTGGATACTTTGAAGGTTCCTTTAATCTTGAAAATGCATTGAATGCGCGTGGAGGAGGTCTAAATAAAGTAGCCAGGCATGGAACCGCTGCACTTCTGAATGCCAATCACCCAAGTATCAACTATCCATTGACTTCATCAGAAGTAATTGCCGCAGTACAGTCAGGAAACGTTGATGACCTGGTCCAATATAATGAATTATCAGATGAATGCCCTGCACAAGAAGGAATAACAAAAGTAAAAAAAGGTACGTAAAATCAGGATTAAGGAGGGAAATTCCCTCCATTTTTTTTTATAGGGTGCTCGTATACTGAAATACATTATGGTACGAGAGAATTTTGTGGAAATAAGGTCGATTAATGGTCTTGTTTCACGCAGTTCACTGCTTCTGCCATTTTGGCAGAGTCGAATCCCTGTTCTTCCGGTGTACTGCTTCGCTAGCCATCCGCCAGTAGGTTGGAGGATTATCGTGCAACCAGCACGGTGCACCTCGCCTTCCTGACCACTTCCAGTGCCACGCTACCCATCTCATGGTCGAACTCGCTCTCACCTTTGCTGCCCATGACAATGGTATGGACCCTGTACTGGTCGGCAGCGTCCAGAATGGCCCTGGCTATGGATTCTGCACATTGTCCTTTCTTCGGCATCCTCTGTATGCTGACCCCGACCAGGATCTTGTGCACTTCGATCCCCATCTCCTCCCCAATCTCAACAACACGTTTGAGTACTTCCTCCCCTTTTGCCACCAGCTCTTCCCTGACCGAGTCCTTCCTGGCCACGGCCACGTAGATAGCTGCAATGCGGATATCGTAGGACCTGGCGATCTTCATGGCCGCTATCTCAGCTTTCTTGCCCCATACCGAGCCGTCTGTCGCCATTAATATCTCGTATTTCGTCATGCTACTACCTCAGTTCTCCTGATCTTCTGCTCGAATGTATTCATTGCCATCATTAGGCCGAAAATCACTGCCTGGGGCCTCGGGGGACAGCCCGGGATATATATGTCCACTGGCAATACCCTGTCAACACCACCACCGCTTGCATACGTATCACCAAATATCCCGCCACTGCATGCACATGACCCCATGGCTGCCACCAGTTTCGGTGATGGGGTGGCATTATAGGTCTTGAGGAGGGCAAGTTCCATGTTCCTTGTAACAGGACCGGTGACCAGCAGCATATCTGCATGGCGTGGGGAAGCCACGATATGTACACCGAACCGCTCAATATCGTAGATGGGATTCGAGAGTGAGTTCACTTCCACTTCGCAGCCATTGCAGGAACCTGCATCCACTTCACGTATATGCAGCGAGCGGCCGAAGATCCTGGTTATCCTGGAGTGTAACTGCTGTCCCATGATATGGACCTCATCTTCAATTGTCATACTTTCCTCCTGATAATGCAATACAGGTCATCTTTGGTCCTGGAAGCCATTTCATATTCCTGTGTCAGTTTAATGGCACCACCTGAACAAACCTCATCACATCGGCCACAGAATATACATCCACAGTATGATAATACGAGCACCATTTCTCCATTATCTTCTTTGATACGTATCACGTTGGATGGACAGACTGCTACACAATTCCCGCAAAACGTACAGCTATCTGGGAAAATTTCCGGTTTTCCGCGAAAATCTAACGGGGCAATATCCGGTTCTTGTGGATATTTGGTGGTCTGGATTCCCGTTTTCAGGGTCATTTCTAGGATTTTTAGCATAGTATCACCTACAGATCATTGCCAGAATAGGACAGGCTCAGGCTCTTGTTAATAATAGGAAAGTCCGGCACGATATTATCAAGCACAGCATATTCTATTGAAAGCCAGTTGCAGAATGAAGGATCACGTACCTTACATCTCTCGATCCTCCCGTCCCTTACCATCACCCAGTACAGGTTCTCTCCCCGGGGTGCTTCAGTATATCCGAATGCATACCCATCAGGGACATGCTTTACCCAGGCATCAATATCGCCTGCTGGCAAAGATGCAAGTGCCTGCTCTATTATACTGATAGATTCAACAACCTCGTGTGAGCGTATCCGTGTCCGTGCATACACATCTCCGTCATTACACACCGGCACGTTGAAATCAAGGTCTTGATACGCTGCATACGGATGATCACGCCGTGTATCCCTGTCTATTCCTGATGCACGTCCTGCGGGACCCACCACGTGCAATGCTTTTGCCGTATCATTACTGATGCGCCCTGTGGTTTCTATCCTCTCCAGCACAGAAGATGTTACCAGCAGCATCTGAGCTCCCGGAAATGATTATTCAGTGATGAGAGTTCAGACAGGATTTCATCTTTCTTATGACCGATATCCCGTCTCACACCTCCGATGGCGTTCATGCCTCTTAACAGCCTGCTTCCCGTAACAACCTCGTTCAATCGCATGACATCTTCTTTCAGTTTATTGGCATGAGCTGCACCGGCTGCAAAGGCCACATCAGTAGCGATCCCTGCAATATCTCCAAGGTGATTATACAGTCTCTCAAGCTCCAGCAATATCGTCCGTATATATTCCGCACGGGACGGAACCTCAATACCTGCCAGCTTTTCTATGGCCTGACAAAAAGCCACTAGATCAGACCGGCGTTCCTTGTTTGCGGGTTATCACTGTCATATATGACGAGGAAATAAGATAGTACTGACATCAATTCCCAGGCGATCAGGAAAAAGAGGGCGTTAGCGCTGGCAGTTACCAGGATCATTGACAGGACGAATGTATTGTTCAGAAAACCAAGGTATCCGATATTTTTTTTACCAAAATATTCCTTTACATAACCAAGGGAATAGATGGAAACTGCAAAAACAGTAATGGATATCACCAGTATGAAAAATGCGGACAGCTTATCTATGAAAAAACCGAAATGTATCAGTGATGTCCCCGGCAATTCAAAAGAAACATCACTTTTGAATATTATTGATAATGAAAAAACCGTCCCGAGAATGGATGCGATGATTGAGCTTACGAATGATGCATACATGCAGATACGATCTTTTTTATGCAGGATAATGGACAGGGCTGCACCTGCAAGATATATGAGTATGATTCCAAAGAACAGATATGTAGACATCATTATCACAAAAAAAATCCGGTTCCTGCTGTACTGTTTTGGTCATATCCGCAATCGAGATAGATAATAAATACCAGCTTTTTACAATTAACAGATTATCCTTGAAGTTATGCAAGTATTTATATTTGTCTGGAAATTTTAAAGACGAGCATTTGTGTTCATTACTAAGTGGCCTTTCCTGGGTCTTAATTTACCAGGTCAGGAGTACATTGAGTAACGTGTAAAAGGGCCACGATGTTGCCAGATGTGATTGAATTGCCGGTACATCATCCTGACCATGATCCCGGGTGGGGAAAATGATTCCAATCAGGAGCACATCTAAAAAAAAGTGTTGAAAAAAAGAGCCAATTAACCATACCAAAGCTTTAGCTGATATTAGCTATGGCGATACAGGACTCTAATTTTCAACCCTGATAAATCCATTTATGCGGTTGGATTGTGGTCTATTTCTTTGGTTGAGGAGCTTTTCTTGCTCTGAGCTGTTCATTGAATTTCTTCAATCTATCTGTTTCTTCTTTTGAGACTTTGTCTGCCATTTCATTCTACCTCTTATATTTTGTATTTCTTCCCGTCAAGCAGCAATAATTGCCGTGACGAGCATTATATCCAAGGTGTTACCCCTTCCCATGTTTGCAGATACCTGTAAGCATGAGAACAGGTACATATTATATGAGAATTTATTATACATAAATATATGTGATATATCCTGGAGTGGCAAAGTTCCATGATACAGTATTGGACCACCAACATGCAATGAATAATGAGATTTCCCATGTATCTTACTTCCCTCACATCAGAAATGTTTATCCTGCCAACCACGAAATCAATATTATTATAACGAAAGCGGAGAATTGAAAATGTCAAACGTAGATGTACTACTCGGGGAAAAACGAACGTTCTACCCCTCCAAAGAGATCGTTGAGAACAGCAATGTCAAACAGTGGATGGATGCACATGACATACCGGACATTGAAAATCTCTACCAGCGCAGTAAGGACATAGAATGGTTCTGGGGAGAAGTGGAAAAAGACCTACTGACATGGTACAGCCCCTACGACAAAGTACTGGATAGGTCCGACGCCCCTTTCTATCACTGGTTCACCAAAGGTAAGTACAATATCGTCCATGATGCCCTGGACCGCCACATTGGAACACCCACCGAACACAAAGTGGCTTACATCTTTGAATCAGAACAGGGTAACGTTACCGAACTCACGTACCGCGATGTGTATAACGAGGTCAACCGGCTGGCCAACGGTTTGAAACGCCTGGGAGTGGGCAAAGGTGACCGGGTGGCCCTCTACATGCCCATGATACCAGCCCTGCCCATAGCCATGCTCGCCTGCGCCCGGATAGGCGCCGTACATAGCGTGGTATTCTCTGGTTTCAGCTCCCGGGCACTGCATGACAGGATACAGGATTCGGGCGCGAAGGTCCTCATCACCGCAGATGCATTCTGGAGAAAGGGAAAGGTCATCAACCTTAAAGTGCTGGCCGATGAAGCCGTCAAGGATAGTGGCATTGAACATACCATTTGTTATCAATGGGCACAGTACGATGTACCCATGCGTAAACGGGATATATGGTGGCATGACCTGGTCGCTGACCAGCCTCACGAATGCGAAACAGAGATAATGGACTCTGAAGACCCCCTCTTTATCCTGTATACCTCGGGCACCACAGGGAAACCCAAAGGTGTGGTACACGTGCACACCTATTCGGTAGGTCTAGCCCTCACCCTCAAATGGGTGTTCGACCTCAAACCCGGGGACGTGTGGTGGTGTTCCGCCGATATCGGCTGGATCACAGGTCACAGTTACATTGTATATGGACCGCTCATGCTGGGCGTCACTTCTGTACTCTATGAAGGAGCCCCTGCCCATCCTGAGCCGAACCGGCTATGGGAAATGATAGCCCGCCACGGCATTACCGTGTTCTATACCTCCCCAACATCCATCAGGATGCATATGCGCTTCGGCGATGAATGGGCCAAAAAAGACGACATGAGCAGCCTGCGGTTGCTGGGCACTGTGGGAGAACCCATTAATCCGGAAGCCTGGATGTGGTACTATGAAAATATCGGTAAAAGTCGATGTCCCATCATGGACACGTGGTGGCAAACCGAGACCGGGTGCTTCGTCATATCACCACTGCCAATTATGTCATTAAAACCCGGTTCTGCTACACGACCATTGCCCGGTTTTAACGCCGAAGTGCATGACCCTGAAGGCAGATTCGTAGTGAATAAAGGGGGCAGTCTGGTACTTACATCACCCTGGCCGTCCATGCTGCGTACCCTGTATAACGAATCCGAACGGTATGCCCAACATTATTGGAACAAAAATGGTGATTTCTTAACAGGCGACATTGCCAGGGTAGATAGTGACGGCTATTTCTGGGTACAGGGCAGGGGAGACGACGTGCTCAATGTATCCGGGCACAGGATAGGAAATTCCGAGATAGAATCAGCCCTGGTCAGTCATTCATCAGTGAGTGAAGCTGCTGTGATAGGCCGGCCCGACGACATCAAGGGCGAGAGCATTGCAGCTTTTGTGGTGTTACGAATGGGTGTTGAGTCAGGAGATGAACTGAGGAATACTCTTCGCAACCATGTGGGAGAAGAGATAGGCAAGATAGCCAGGCCCGACATCATTTATTTCGTCAATGACCTTCCCAAGACCCGAAGCGGCAAGATCATGCGACGTGTAGTGCGCTCAGCCCTCATTTCTCAAGAAGTGGGCGATATCTCAACACTGGCAAATCCTGAAGCTGTGAAAGAGATAGAAAATGTTGTGAAACATAATAATTACTATAGCTAAATGGTACTATCATGAAATACTGCTCCACTGGTATTGCTTACCTGGATGAAGTGCTGGGTGGCGGTCTGCCTAAACCATCCCTTATATTAATTGGAGGGACCGCAGGAGCGGGAAAGACCACCTTTGTACTTCAATCATTATCACGCGCAGCAGAGAGCGGAGAAACGGCAGTATATATGCCTCTCACCTCCCAATCGTTCAACAAATTGATGGATTATCTCCGCTGTTATCCTTTTTTCAGTGAAAAAGTACTTGTACAGCCCATCGACCGTTCTACAGCCGAAAAAGATCCGCTTACAACACTGCTTGATATGGGGAATATCCTGGCTTCCACCAATCCTGACAGGCTTGTAATAAATCCCCTTGATACCCTGGGGTATGGCTTTCCTTCCCACGAAAAACGCCGTTTTGCCTACTCCTTTGATGCCATGATACAGGACTGGTCCGCCGTGACCATGGTCACAGGAGAACTGAACCGGCAACAGATACACCAGTCCATTCTCTCGCATATTGCCGATGGTGTCATCTATCTGGACAGGGAGTTGATAGGGGACAGGGTAGTCCGGAAGATGGAAATAATGAAATGGCGCGGTATGGGGAATACCTTAAGCAATACGTCCGGTATACATACGTTCAAGATCAACGCAAATGGTATATCCATATTCCCTAAACTTGAAGCCACTTCCACCCCCTGTCCGGCAGGCGAGGGCAGATTATCCACCGGTGTGAAAGATATTGACGATATGATGCGCGGAGGTATACCGGAACAATCTTTTATCGTGGTGAACGGTGGTGCTGGCGTAGGCAAGACCATATTAGGGCTTCATTTTATTGTATCAGGTCTTGAACAGGGTGAACACTGCCTCATTGTGCTGTTCGAGGAAAAGCAGGAACAGCTGGTACATGAGGCAGAAAAGATGGGATGGAACCTTGAGGATTTTATTAAAAATGGACAGTTGCACATTATCTATTCAAATCCCAACACCATTCTGCCTGATGAACATAACCTGATAATAAAATCATTTGTAGAGAAGATGGATGCAAAACGACTTTTCTATGATGGTGTGTATAACCTTGAATCTTCGCTGCCAGACACACTCGAGCTTAAGAACCATATCCGTCTGCTCATTGATTTCTTAAAGGGCAGGGGAGTCACTACAATGCTGACCAACGAAGTTCCGGAACTATTCACTCCTGAAAAGACACCTGAACCTGATATTTCATCTCTTGCAGATGGCATAATCATGCTGCATTTCCTGGACCACCAGAATCGGTACGATCGTGCCATGTCTATCCTGAAACTGAGGGGTAGCGACCACGACAGGTCTATGCGAAAATATATAATCGGGGATGGGGGGATTGAAATGGTCCAGAAAGGATTTGTTGTGAAATAAAAAAACAACAAAAACTAAAAAAGAGACCTATTCCGGTATGAACTTAGTACCGTAATAGATCATGCCCTTATTGCTTTCCTCGCCAAGTTTCCTGAACACTGAGCGCACCCTCATACCGATCTCCATTTCATCTTGCCTGCATATCACCTGTCCTGTCAGGGATGGACCTTCATCCAGTTTTATAATAGCCAGGTTATACGGTGCCTGCATTTCATAACCCTTGGCAGCAGTGTGGATTACGGTATAAGTGACCACTTCACCATTACCCCTGAACTTGTGGTCCTCTATTTTCCCTTCCCTGCGGCAAGTGGGACACATCTGCCTTGGCGGGAAATAATGTTCTCCGCAGGTGGTGCAGCGGGTACCTATCAGATTATACCTGTGTGGTATCTTTCTCCAAAATCTCGCAACTGTCATGTAAATCACCTGTTCCTCGAAAATATATGTACAACAGCAGTCCCGCCGGAACCACCCACGTTGTGGGTCATACCAACTTCGGCACCGTCCACCTGGCGCTTGCCTGCAGTTCCACGCAATTGCTGGGTAATTTCCACTGCCTGTTTGATGCCAGTGGCGCCAACCGGGTGTCCGCATGCTTTCAGGCCGCCGGACGTGTTCACCGGTATCCTTCCGCCAATAGCTGTTTCACCTGCTTCGGTAGCCCTGCCGCCGTCTCCTTTCCTGAAGAACCCGAGGTCTTCTATAGCGCAAATTTCTGCTATGGTAAAGCAGTCATGGACTTCGACCATGTCGATATCGTCCGGTGTCATCCCTGCCATTTTGTAAGCCCTCTGGCCTGCTACAACAGATGCATCCAGTGTAGTGATATCTGCCCTGTCATGCAGAGAGATAGACCCGCTGGCCTGGGCTGAAGCTTTCACATACACTGGTATATCAGTATATTTCCTGGCGATATCAGCCGCAACCACCACAACAGCAGAGGCACCATCCGATATTGGCGAGCAGTCGAACATATGCAGTGGGTTTGCCACCATATTTGAGTTTAGCACCATATCTATGCTTATTTCATTCTTGAACTGGGCTATAGGATTCATGGTACCATTATGATGGTTTTTCACAGAGGCCGCTGCAAGCTGCTCAGAAGTAGTGCCGTACGTATGCATATGAAGTCTGGCTATCATAGCATACAATCCAGGAAATGTGGCGCCCATTATACCTTCCCATTCCCTGTCAGCCGCTGCCGCAAGTGCATCAGTGGCCGTATCCATGCCCACGTCAGTCATCTTCTCTGCACCCGCTGCAACTACAACATTATCATATCCTGAAGCTACCGAAAGTATCGCCTGGCGAAGGGCAAGACCGCCTGAAGCACATGCTGCCTCCACTCTGGTAGCAGGTATATGCAAGTTACTGGCAAGCCCGGCATAATCGACAATGAGACTGCCGATATGTTCCTGTTCAACAAATCTGCCACCACTCATGTTTCCGACATACATGCTGTCTATCTCTTCACCCTGGATGCCTGAATCCTCGATCGCCGACAAACCTGCTTCCACGAATAGGTCCCTGAAGGAACGGTCCCAAAGTTCACCGAAGTTGGTACAGCCAATTCCAATAATTGCTACATCTCTCATTGTATTCACACCTTTATCTTGCCTTTATGTTTGGCATAGGAGGCATAATCCATGTAAATCGGATTCTCAAGCAGTTCTTCAACTTTAGGTCCAGCATCACGTATTTCCTCAATCCTGTCAGTAACGGTGATGCTGAAAGCATCACTACCGGCACCAGAGCCAAATGCTGTCATGAATATCCTGTCCCCTTCCACGGCCTGGTCAAGTATGGCAGCCAGCCCTATCATGCATGAGCCGGAATATGTGTTCCCCAGTCTGGGTACAACCATTCCGGTCTTTATCTGTTCAGGAGTGAATCCTAATGTTCTAGCCACATTTTGCGGGAATTTGCCATTAGGCTGGTGGAACACTGCATGATCATAATCAGAAGGTTTTGTCCCGAGTTTATCCATCAGGCCGGATGCTGCAAAGGTCACGTGCTTGAAATAACCCGGCTCTCCCGTGAACCTGCCTCCGTGTTCCGGATATGGCATGCCTTCCCTTCTCCAGAAATCAGGGGTATCGGTTGTGAAAGAAAATGTATCTTCAATAACAGCTGCCAGGTCGCTGCTACCTATTATATAGGCCGCTCCTCCTGCTGCTGCAGTATATTCCAGAGCATCCCCGGGTGCGCCCTGGGAAACATCAGAACCGATGGCCAGTCCAATATCGATCATACCTGCACCGACCAGACCCATACAGGCCTGGATGGCAGCTGTACCTGCTTTGCATGCGAACTCAAAATCTGCAGCCGTCAGGTTTGGTACTGCTCCAATAGCTGCTGCGACAATGGTGCTGGTGGGTTTCACAGCATACGGGTGACTTTCGGACCCGCAATAAATAGCACCAAGCCTGGAAGCATCGATATTGCCCCTGTTTACGGCATTGCGCGCAGCCTCTACCGCAATGGTTATTGCGTCCTCGTCCAGATCAGGGACTGACTTTTCTTTTACCTTCAATCCGCTGATAATACTTTGTGCATCATCTCCCCAAACGGCTGCAATCTCTTCTAGTTTAATGCGATATCTGGGGACATACGCACCGTACGAGACAATTCCTACTTTCATATAGTACACCTTTTTCTGGAATTTTATTACTTATCTATTAATATAACTGAGATGATAATAATTAACAAATAAATCTATTGTGGTCACACCTTACGTTCCTGAAGTGCTTTTATTATCGACTCAATTGACATGTTCGTGGACATTAAAGGAATGTTCTCGGCCTGAGCGATCTTCTTTGCCACCGGGTCCACTTCATTCCCATTAAGACCATGAAGTACGATCACCCTAGGTTTGAGATTGGTGACCCTTATCGCGACCATAGGTGACCTGCCAGTTGAGATTCCCGTGAATATCAATGCTCGTTCAGTACTCCAGCCATACAGTTTTTGAAATTCATGGAATGGCATATCGAGGATAGCTTTCAGACTGTCAATGATGGTGTATCCGTATATCTGTTTTTCACTTTCTAATTCGGGTCTGTGTATGAATTGGGCATCTATGAGGGTCGAAAGCTCATCAAGGGACATGGGAGTGGTATATTCATGTATATCATAGATGATATTCGGATCATAACTCCCTGATACCATGCTCTCATAGGCATGAATTTTCTTACTCCCTCGTTGCCTGTCAATCTCAAGCAATGCATTGACGATCTTGCTTACAATGACCGTACCGGGGGATTTTCTCCGGCCACTCTCATAATCACTGATAACCGAAGGGGATACTTCAAGATGGCTAGATAGGTCTGACTGAGCTACGTCAAAATTCACGCGCCATTTTTTCATTACCTCGCCAGGTCTGTCGGACAGGGTGATTTCTCCTGCCATTTTCTCAGCCAGACGGTTCTTTATGTCAGCCTCGTGCTTATCCCCTATCATTCTATGCTAATTTATCTGCACTCAATATAAACATAACGAATGTTGCATCGACATTTGACGAATGGGATTTCAGGGGTCATACCTATATAGTAGCATCAAATATAAAATATCAGAGTCAACGAGGAATGTTTTGTTTATGACAGATGCAGAAATAAAAGCCGAACTCCTGGCTGTGGGTGCTGTTGATATCGACAGGGCACTGCTGGGAACTATCACTGTTCCTACGGCAGGGCCGGGAGCAGGCAACACTGCCTTCTTCTTCAACTGGAACGGACACAGGGTCAGGCTATCTGTAGATGACGGGTCCCCGCTAAGGGCTGTACGGGATAATGGCGATGTAGTGATATATAAAGGTGGCAAAGAACTGGTGCGCGGACAGCTGGAAGTGGAACTTATCCACTGTCCCGGACAGGCATATATCACTATCAGTGAACGCTGTGTATTTGACTGCAAATATTGTCCTGTGCCAAAATTGGCCGGCGATGTTAAAAGCCCGGGCAGGATAGTGGCTATGGTGGATAAGGCCAGCAAAAGCGGGAACCTGCATGCCATCTCGATCACTTCGGGTGTCGCAGATACTCCAGAGAACGAAGTTGACCGGGCTGTTGAAGCTATCAGGGCTCTCGTAAAATATGAAGTACCTGTTGGTGTGTCGGTCTACCCCACAGCTGATTCAACGCGGTTGCTGAAGGAAGCCGGTGCTGTCGAGATAAAATATAATGTCGAGACTATGGACAGGGAAATATTCGACCGGGTTTGCCCTGGCATGGACCTTGACTTCATCAAGGAAAGTCTGAAAGAAGCGGTCAGCATGTTTGGCAGGAACCGGGTATTTTCCAATTTCATAGTGGGTCTGGGTGAGACCGACGAGACCGTGGAAGCAGGGCTGGAAGAACTGGCTTCAATGGGCGTGGTGCCTATTGTCAGGGCTGGCGGCATGCATCCGTTGCGTGAGGGGGAGATCGATGTACAGCGCCCTACAGCCTCACGGTTATTAAAACTGACGAAAATATTGCGCCGTATACTGGATGAACACAGCCTGCGCGCTGATGTGTCCCGGACAATGTGCCTGCCCTGTACCGGTTGTGATATCAATCCTCATATCGACATGTAAGCTGGCTGATACCATGACTGACGTGCAGCTCAGGAAAGACCATATCAGGCTGCTTGATAATGAACTGCACCTCCATGCCCCTGATGAGGCATGTGGTGTACTGATCGGCAGGAAAGAGCACAGCAGCATCATTGTCGAGATCGTTCTACCCATTAAGAACTCGAGACTGTCCGACAGGAGTTTTGAACTGGATCCAAAGGAATATTATGACGCCTGGAAACGGGCTGAGGAGGAGGGGATGGAAATTGTCGGGGTGTACCATACTCACCCTCATTCTAAAGCCAGTCCCTCAGCCTGGGATGAGGAAAGTATGGAGAATTACCAGACACTGTGGATCATTGTAGGTGTTGACGGGATACATGGGTTTGAATGGGATGGCGGTGTTGGACCGGTTGAGGTAATTAAAGTTACTTGAAGTTACATGATCTCGCTCAAATGTCTGGAAATTGAATCCATAGCATCGGCAAGCCCTTTCTTATTATCAAAATCCCTTACGATCTCCTGCAAATACCTTTCATCCCTGCCCTTCAAATCCCTGACCATTTTGACCATGTTGGGTACAGCCCTGACAACGTTGTCCACAATAGATATGGTTGCCTGTTGTGCTGTTCTTGACAGGGGGTTCAGGTCCACTGCAATAACCTGTATTCCCATTCTCACCAGGGCCTCGCAGCGGTCACCATCCTCCAGCGGGACGAACACCACATCAGCCGAATAGATCCCGTCGCGGCACACTTTGCTCCTCTGGGATGCCAGGCACGGAATGGAGGCATCGGGCCGGGCCCCCAGCACCTGTCCTGCCCCGTGAGCCTGTAAATGCCTGATAATTTTCACTACCCTCTCCTCTGTCCTGTAGAACAGGTTCACTTCCAGGGGCGCGTCTGTCAGTTTTGATAACTGCACCAGCTCGGCAGGCACCAGGGCTGCTGCGTTGCCGTTCACTGAAATTACCCGTCTCTTACCCAGGAGCATCATGGCAGAGGCAGCATATTCGGCAGCATGGGCAAAAGGAAGTGTTTTCTCACCGGTGAGGTAATCAAACGCCTCGCCTCTGCCCTGGGCTATGAGTCCTTCCTGGCTGGTAATGCCTTTATCCACACCGCTGACTATACGATGCCTTGTCATCAAAGAGAAGTATCTGGGATGGTCTGGCGGAATATCGGTCATCAGGACACAAGATAAGTGGCCAGCAAATTAAAACCTGCGGTTTTTACACTTGCTACCTGTCTTTCCGTGAACTTAATCGATACTGTTGTTCTTAAGTGGTCTGACCATCAATCTTTTTATAAGTTCTCTTCTTCCTATCTCATCTAATGTATTATATATCGTCCAAAAAACGTCCATTTTTGCATCCCCTGCTAAATGTTTTTTAAATATACTGTTTGTTATAATATATACTACTGTAATTACAGATAAAGCTATCCATTTACCGGTCTTGCCCGTATGCATTTTGCACTATACGGTCATATGTCAGGTCAATTATTGTCTCGAGATGAGAAATATCTTCCAGATTATACATTACAAGAGTGTCCAGTGCGCTCTGGTCGCCCCGCTTGTACCTGTACCACAATCGTACGGCATCAAATCCTGTAAGACCTGTTGTTTCGGTGCTCCTTACAAGGCCCAGCACGGTCTCGATGTGCTTGAGGCCCCCTGACAGACCTATTCTGCGCAAAGGATACATCAGGTCGATATGCAGCTGGTCAAAGCATATTTCTGGGAAATGCCGGGAGATAAATGGCAGGTCGAAGCGCGAGCCATTGAATGTAACAATGGTCTTGCAGCCTTCAAGTACACCCGGAAACTCATCCAGGTCGATCCCGCTTATAAAGACCCGGCTCTTGCCGCCACCGTATATCCCGATCATGGTAATTTCATCCCGGTCCTGGGACAGTCCGGTAGTTTCAATATCCAGGAACAGGGTATCTTTCTTGAAATGCTGATATCCCCGCCAGTGTTCTTTTATTGGCAAGGTACTGGCAAAATAGACATGGTCAGATACTTCGAGCCGCTGCCTGGATTCTTCAATACCTTCAAGCAACTGGTCTCTCTTTGAGACTGACATTTTTATTCTATGGTGGTTTTCACAAAACTCATCCCATGACCGTATCCCACTGCTCCATATCTTGTGCTCTGTGGAAGCGCCGATGCGGGGAATATGAACATAACTATTGGTAAGCATATTTGATTATAGTGCCTACCGGTATAAATATCCCAACATTAATTATCATTGAGAATAGTAGGAGTAATCATGATACGTGCAGGGATTATGGGTGCATCCGGCTACACAGGCGGTGAACTGATGCGCTTGCTGGAAGTTCACCCACAGGCAGAAGTGGTATGTGCTACATCGCGCCGCCTTGACGGCAAGCAGGTAAGCCAGACCCACCCCCACCTTAAGGGCTTTACAGACCTGAAGTTCCGCAACCTTGATGCCGGTGACGTGGCAGGTCAGTGTGATGTCGTGTTCACTGCAGTACCTCACGGCAGTGCCATGGATATCGTGCCAGACCTGCTGGACACAGGGACGAAAGTGATAGACCTCAGTGCAGATTACCGGCTGGCGTCCAGTGTTTTTGAGCAGGCGTACGGACTCAGGCACAAGGCACCACGCGATGCGGTCTTCGGGCTGGTTGAACTGCATCCCGAAGTGTGCGATGCCTTATTGGTTGCCAATCCCGGATGCTACCCGACCGGAGCCACGCTGGCTGCCGCTCCAATGGCCGCGGCCGGATTGATCGAACGTGTGATCTTTGATTCCAAAAGCGGCATTTCGGGAGCCGGTGTAGAGCCGAGCCCCGTTTCACATTATCCCAACATGGCCGAGAACATACAGGCATATAAGCTTACCACACACCGCCATGGTGCCGAGATGAGGCAGGAACTGGAGCGCTTTGATAGTACTATAAAGGTCAGTTTCACACCCCACGTCATCCCGTCTGTCAGAGGCATCCTGACCACTGCACACATGTTTTTAAAAACAGGGGCTGAAGCTGCACAGGTGGCTGGTATCTACCGGCAGTTCTATGCAGGCAAACCCTTTGTCAGGCTCCTGGGCGGTATTCCCATGCTGGGCCCTGTTCGCGGTTCTAATTTTTGTGACATCGGGTTTGAGATGGATGCTGACGGGCAGCGGCTGGTCGTGGTATCCGCTATAGACAACCTGGTAAAAGGAGCAGCAGGGCAGGCAGTCCAGAACATGAACCTTATGTTCGGGCTTGATGAGACCTCAGGATTGTGGAACCCGGCAATCTTTCCGTAGGACGTGATGATCATGCAGATAAAAGAAATAATGACAACAGATGTAATAATATGCAGCCCGGATGACCCGGTCAAACATGCTGCTTTGCTGCTTCGGGAACATAAGATAAGCGGTATCCCCGTGGTAAAAGATGGCAGGGTTGTTGGTATGGTCACCGGGAGTGATATACTTAAGTTACTTCAGGTACCTGAAAAGTCCAGCCAGTTATGGTTGCCCAGTCCTTTTGAGGTTATCGAGATCCCCCTGCGGGAACTTATCAGCTGGGAGGAAGCAAAACATGCCCTTGAGGATGTGGGTTCCAAGAAAGTGTCTGACGTGATGAGCAGTCCGGTGCTGACTGCAGATGTTTCCGATTCTCTTGAGACTGTGGCATCGAGAATGGTCAAACATACCATAAACCGGATGCCAGTACTGGATAAAGGCAAACTGGTCGGGATTGTAACGCGCCAGGATATTATCTATGGTATGGCACTGGCTACCTGACCCGAGGTGGAGAGTTCAATGAAGGAAATTGAAGGGGGTATCTGTGCTGTTAAGGGTGTCAGTGCCTGGGGTATAAAGCAGGGGAAGTACGGTCTTGCCCTGATCAGTGCTAAGGGCAATGCGGCAGGTGTGTTCACCCGGAACCGTATTATTGCTGCGCCTCTTATCCTGACAAAGGAGCACCTTGAACCTGGTACACTGTCCGGAGTTATCGTAAATAGTGGTAATGCCAATGCTTTCACGGGTCTGGAAGGTCTTGAGGATGCCAGGACAATGGCTTCACTGGCAGCCGATAAACTGGGTATTGATGTAAAAAGTGTGGGTGTTGCGTCTACTGGTATTATAGGCTGCAGGCTTGATATGGAGATCATACGGTCCCAGTTGAACCAGGTTGAAAACGCATTGACTGATAGTATTGAGGGTAGTGAGCAATCTGCAAAGGCCATCATGACCACTGACACGTTCAAAAAAGAAGTGGCAGTGGAGCTTTCTGACGGTATTCGTATCGGGGGCATTGCCAAAGGGAGCGGTATGATAGAGCCAAATATGGGTACCATGCTGGCGTTCATTTATACTGATGCCATTCTGGATACGGCAACATTGAAGCAGTGTTTGCACTCTGCCGTGGACAGGAGTTTTAACATGGTGGTGGTTGATGGCGATACCAGCACCAATGACATGGCACTGATAACTGCCACCGGACAGTCGGGAACACCTGACCCTGGCAGGTTCCAGGAGGGACTTGATAAAGTATGTATCACCCTTGCCAGGATGATAGCGAGGGATGGCGAAGGGGCTACCCGGCTCATCGAATCCAGGGTAAAGGGGGCTGCCAGCCACAGTGATGCGGTACTGGCTGCGAAGGCCATTGTCCGCTCACCTCTGGTGAAATCGGCTGTGTTCGGACGGGACCCCAACTGGGGGCGGGTAGTGGCTGCTGTGGGCTATTCCGGCGCAATGGTGGATCCTGACATTATCAGCCTGAATTTTGCAGGACAGAACATTTCTGTAGACCTGGTGTACAGGGGAAGGGTTCTGGAAACACTGCCCGGGATTCTCAAGGAGATCATGGGTTCTGACGAAATTATGATCAATGTAGACCTGGGGATAGGGAGTGATAATGCCAGGGCATGGGGATGTGACCTGTCCTATGATTACGTGCGCATTAATGCCGAATACACTACATGAACGGTAAATGTCCCTAACGAAACAATGAAGTGCTAGGAGTAACATTAACACTCCAGATTCAAGGTAGACAACGGAGGACAATCGATGAAAGTTCTGGTCAGTGATTCCCTTTCTGACAAGGGTATAGAAATATTGAAGAAAGAAGTTGATGTTGATATCAGGACGGGAATGAGCCCTGAAGAACTGAAAAACTGTATCGTGGAGTATGATGCCCTGGTTGTCAGGAGTCAGACCCAGGTGACAGCTGACATAATCAAGGCGGCTGATAACCTGAAGATAATCGGGCGTGCCGGCGTGGGTGTGGATAACATCGATGTGGAAGCTGCAACACAGCACGGTATTATTGTGATAAATGCGCCGGAAGGTAACATGATTTCGGCTGCCGAGCATACCATTGCCATGATGATGTCACTTTCACGTAACATCCCGCAGGCAAACCAATCACTTAAATCAGGAAAATGGGACCGCAAGTCATTTACGGGTGTTGAGGTCAGGGGTAAGACACTGGGGGTCGTTGGATTGGGACGGATAGGTGCTGAGGTGGCCAAACGAGCCCAGGGTATGGAAATGAAGATCCTGGCTTATGATCCGTTCATCAGCGAGGAACGGGCCGGTGAACTTGGGGTTACGCTCACCACAGTAGATGATATTGTATTAAATTCTGACTATATCACCGTACACACACCACTCACCAAAGAGACCAAGAACCTCATCGACAAGGAACAGTTCGATAAGGCCAAACCCGGTCTTCGTATCATTAACTGCGCCCGTGGCGGCATCATCAATGAGGAAGCTCTGGCTGATGCCGCTGCCAGTGGCAAGGTCGCAGGAGCTGCGATCGATGTATTTGTCAATGAGCCGCCTGTAGGATCACCATTGCTTGAGCAGGATAATATCATAGTCACGCCGCATCTAGGCGCTTCCACAGAGGAAGCACAGGTCAATGTAGCAGTTGACGTGGCTGAGCAGATCATTAATTTCAGTAAAGGACTGCCTGTTCAGAATGCTATCAATATGCCTTATGTGAAGCAGGAGGTAATGAAAGTACTTCAGCCCTACCTGCCTCTGGCCGAGAAGATAGGCAGACTTGCTGCGCAGTTGATGGAAAATAAATACGAGCGTATCGAGCTGTTATACAGTGGTGAGATCGCAGACAGGGATACCGGGCCCGTGACCGTTGCTGCCCTGAAAGGGGTGCTGGAATTTGCTATGGGGTCGTCTGTGAACTACATTAACGCGCCGGTAATTGCCAGAGAGCGCAAGATAAAGGTTGTGGAGTCAAAGTCGAAGACATCCGAGAGTTATTCCAACCTGGTGATGCTTCGCCTTTTTAGCAATGGTAATGTAAAGACCGTGGCTGGAACTATGGTCGGTACGAATCCCAGGATCGTCCAGATAAATGAATACAGTATAGATGTGCTGCCATCCGGTCACATGCTGGTAGCTTTACATGAGGACCACCCTAACATTATCGGGCCGTGCTGTATTGTGCTGGGCAAGCATGATATCAATATTGCAAGTATGCAGGTCGGACGCATCAAGGCAGGTGGAACAGCTATTATGGTGCTGAATGTAGATTCTGAGGTCAACGAGAATATTCTGGATGAGATCCGTGGTGTAAAAGGTATCATTGATGTAAAGATGGTATACCTTTAAGTCGTACTTCATTGTAGTATCCCTAAAAATAAGTCATACTATTCAAAAAATATAAGTAGTCTAAACGACTATAAGTACTTATTATGGAAGTATTATTTCGCGTAGTGGCCTCTGAAAAAGATGTGGAAGAGATAACATCCAAGGATGATAATATCCATTTCTGTTTCAGACCCTCAGAAAAGGATATATTCAATGTAATCCGCAAGAATCCGAATATAAAAATGATCCAGCTCCCTGTATCATATTACAATACCCTGTCCAATACCACGAAAAAAATACTCTCTATGAATAAGATCGAGATAAATGTGGGAAATGTCTGGGGACACAGGACTGATATTGACAAGTACAAGGTAGTAGATATTTGAACCTATACTTGTTTTTCAGGAGCTTTCCGGGCTTTCAATACTACAAGTTTTTCAAAAAAATACATGGATTCGGCTACTGTTTGCACTGACATTCCCTCACCGTGAAAGAGATCACATACTTCTTTTATACCGGTAAGCGAGGATATTAACAATAATACCTGTCCGTCCGGGTCAAGATGGTTTCCTACGTCTGCTACAAACCGCCTGATGGTATCCCTACCGTCAGGGCCGCCATTTAGCATAAGGTCATCCCAGCCCCCTACCTGGTCTTCCGTTGAAGTAGGCAAGTATGGAGGATTAAAAACCACTATATCAAAGGTGCCTTTTATACATGCAAACAGGTCTGTCATCACGACATCTATACCATTGAGCAGGGCACAGTGTACTGCATGCGGATTGATATCAGTGGCCAATACGTTCTTGCAGTGGTCTTTTGCAAATACTGAAACAATACCGCTGCCACAACCCACTTCAAGCAGACTGTCATTGTCCCTGATAATTTCCAGCAGGGCATCGACCAGCAGGAAACTGTCTTCAGCCGGTTCATAGACATCTGGCAATATCTGTATGGTCTTGTTGCGGTAATTGATGGATGTCATATTTCATCCCTGATGATGTTGGAGATATTTGCCAGTTCTTGTGGTGTAAGGGTTTCAGGACGGCGTTGCAGTATTGATCCGTCCAGTCGTGATACGTTGTCCATGGGAATACCCAATACGGAAATCGCAGACGTAATGGAATTCTTAAGCATTTTTCTGCGCTGTCCGAATACTACCTTTAACAATCTGGTAAAAAAATCCAGGTCATTGACATGATATGGCGCTTCCCTGGGTGTGAGCTTTAATATGGCGGATCTGACCCTGGGTTGAGGTTTAAAGGCTGAAGGAGGCACATTTTCCAGCATTTCTATGTCGGTATGGTACTGTGCCATCACTGAAAGTCTGCTGTAATCCGGAGTTCCGGGGGCAGCCAGCATGCGTTTTGCAAACTCCAGCTGATACATCAAAACAGCATATTCAAATCCGGTTTCAAGCATCCGGAAGGTAATTTCGGAAGATATCTGATAGGGCAAATTTGACACTACCTTATTAAAATATGGCAGCTTGACCTTCAATGCATCCCCGTGTATCACGGATACATGTGCATCCCTGCACATCAATGCCAGTCCATCTGCAAGGTCGCGGTCCAGCTCGATGGTAATTACACTCCCGGCAGATTCGGCCAGTTTCTTTGTAAGAATGCCGTTACCACCTCCGATCTCCAGAACGGTATCTGAAGCTTTCAGGTCTGCGTAGCGGATTATCCTTTCAAGGACGCACTGGTCTATTAAAAAATGTTGTCCAAGCCTGGGCTTCATCTGCTATGAATGCGAGGCTTTGGAGGGGTTGTGAAAAGGCGGTACTTTACATTCTCGTCCTTTAATTCATCAATGATCCTGTGGACTATCAACTTTTCTGGAGTATGCAGGCCCTTAACCCTTTCTGTGAGTTCCTTGAAACTGTGGAATTCTCCTTTTTTTCGCTCATCTATGATGCCCCACATTAGTTTCTTACCGATACCGGGAAGTAGTTCCAGCATGTGAAGCCTGTTTGTTATGGGGTAGGCGTCATTGAAGAAATGGACATATCTGGGTTCGTTTTCAGCTATAACTTTTTCAAGGATATATGGGAGTTCAAGTTGTGCTCCATGGGTGAGTTCATTGTAGGTCATTCTGCGCTTGACATGGTCGATAATATCCCGGTCACCCTCACCGATATAGACCCTGTCCTGAGACTCAGGTACAGCTCCGTCTTTTGGCATCAGTTCCATCAGCACGAAATGTGATTCACCCACTGCCTGTACCAGTGGTTTTTTCTGATGCAATGGCCTGGAATCCTCCGAGCTTCC
>JAMJFV010000069.1 GCA_023544495.1 ANME-2 cluster archaeon | reverse complement strand
GACTTAACTCCATACCACAATATCTGTCCTACATCCAATTTCCACGGATCACGATGCATTTCTTCACAAGATCTACCACGTCACCGCAATCATATGGTATATTTTATCACCAGCAATGAACTGGTAATCCTTCTGGATCAGATCAAGCACTGATGACAAGGTTAGTAAACCAATTAAATGGGAGTATTTCCATGTTAAGCACAACAATATTAAACGATGGTAATGATAATATCGGTATAAAACAGGTTTAGGTAGACTCATGGAACTGATTGATACATGGATAAAAAAGGTCCCTCGCTTTTTCCGGTCAAGGAAACTTACGATCTACTTGATCTCAATGGTCGTAGTGTTTTCATTTATTGGTACTATCATCCCTCAGCAGCATATTTTTACCCATACCCATATGGAGGAGATGAAAAACCAGAGTGTATTCCTGGACTATATGGATACGATAGGGTTCACAGCGATCTACACGTCCTGGCTGTTTTTCGGAGTAATGCTTCTGCTGTATCTAAACACGATATTCTGTACGTATGATATGTTTCGGAATTCTATCCGGAAATTGAAACACGGTAGTAAATTCAGGAAAAAGGACGGGATATCGGGACTTGCGAACAATGCCCTCGTGGTACTTGACAGGACATCCGGTCAACCCCGTAATGAGATACTATCTACCTTAGAAAAACGGCGTTACAGGGTGGAACAAAAAGACCATTCCTTTGTTGCCACAAAGAACCGGTTTGGTGTATTTGGCACACCGTTGTTCCATCTTTGTATCCTGCTGGTCCTGGGAGCAATCCTGTATGGTGGTGTGGGCAGGATGGAGGGACGGTTACAGCTGGTGGAAGGTCAGACATTGTATGAGCAGCACCAGGATTATTTTTATGTGGCTGAAGGTCCGCTGTTTGATGAGAAACACCGGGATTTCGGTTTCATTCTTGAGCGGTTCCATCCCCGGTATGAAGATGAAGAGGGTGTGTACCGGGGGGCTACAAGCGAGATCCTCATAATTGAGAATGATAAAGTCGTGAAAAAAGATGTGGTGCACTCCAACCATCTGATAGATTATAAAGATGTGACCCTGTTCCAGAACGAGTACGGGTTCGCACCTTTGTTCCTGTTGAAAAATGAGAGCGGTGCGGTTATATCCGGTTCATATGTGTATGCAGAGGATGACGGCGGCGGCAGGTATTTAACAGTATTTCCGGTAGCTGATACCGGGCTTACTGCCCAGATAACCCTGTATCCGAACACTTCCAGGAAAATACTGGAGAGCGGTTACGATATGCCCCTGAACCCCCAGGTATATCTGGAACTGTTCGAAGGGGATGAACAGGTTTTTAACGGTGTGCTGAGGTTGAACCAGCTGGTGAAGCTGGGGAATTATCCGGGTATGGGTGAGATAACGCTGGGATTCTATGACCTGAAGTACTGGAGTATCATTTCTGTGGTTTCCGATCACGGGATACCTTTTATCTTCGGAGGAATATACCTGGCAATATTTTCAATGATAGTGATGTTCTTTTTCAGTCCTAAACACCTGTGGGCGGTATTTGAGGAAGATAGGGATGGCAGACCTGTCTTATATATAGGTGGAAAGAGTGATAGATACAGATCATCATTTGAATTTGAATTCAAAAATCTCGTCGAAGGGATACAAGAGGCACTGGAAAATGGGTCAACTTGAATGGATCTTATATTTAGCAGCATCGTCGTTCTATGGTATTAGCGCCGTGTATTATATTCTCAGTGTGGTATTCAAGAAAGAAGGATGGTTGAGATATGGTGCACTGGCAGCATTCGTAGGGATAGTGCCCCATACGGGGTCATTGTATCTCCGATGGATGGAGTCGGGACATGGACCGTATATGACCATGCATGAAGTACTTTCATCGTATGCATGGGTTTCAATAGCTGTGTTCCTGCTGGTGGCTCTCAGGGTAGAAAGGATACGGTTGACTGGTATGATCGTTGTTCCTGTTTCGTTTATCATGATGGGGATCGGGGCAAGCCTTTCTCGCGAAACGTATTCTATTCCTGCATCGCTGAGCAGTTACTGGCTCATCGCTCATGTGGGTTTTGCCAAACTTGCTTTCGGGGGTATTCTGATAGGTACGGGCCTGGCAATAGTGTACCTCCTGAACGAGCGACAGGAGCAGGGGAACGGTTCTGAGGGGATGAAGAGATTCCTCGGACGTTTTCCGGATAAATATGTTATGGACGACCTCAGTTATCAGTTTGTGAGTGCAGGTTTCCTGTTCCTCAGTGTGATGATAGGCGCAGGTGCGATATGGGCATACCAGACATGGGGACGGTACTGGGCATGGGACCCGATTGAGACCTGGTCGTTGATCGCATGGTTCGTGTATGGCATTTTCCTGCACTTGCGGATGAACGCCGGTTGGAAGGGTAAAAAGAGTGCATGGATGCTTATTTTAGCACTATTCATACTGGCTTTTTCGTTGTTTGGTACTGGTATTGTTTACACCGGATTACATTCTTCATATATGATATGAGGGACACACCCTCGGACGTAAATAATTAATGCCTCTGCCAAATTATTGTAAACAGACAGAATGAAGATTTTAATAATAAAGTATATATATATTATTTGGTTAGTAAACTATAAATCAATTTAATTTATGCTTACTAGTTTGTTTGACAATATGAATAATCAGGTTTTATTATGAAAAAAAAAGTCCTCTTAATCACTCCCCCGTACCACTGCGGAGTACTTGAATCCGCAGGTTCATGGATGCCATTGGGACTGGTGTACGTGGCAGGGAGCCTGCAGCAGGCGGGTTATGATGTGGAAATATATGATGCCATGACCAGGTTCGATACTTTTGAAGATATCAGGGCACGTATTGAATCGTCTGCGCCTGATGTTGTTGCTTCTGCCGGTTATACATCAAGCATTTATGATACTATCCAGGTGCTTCGCATTGCCAAGGAGGTAGATCCTGATATTGTCACCAACCTGGGCGGCATTCATGCCACGTTCTGCTGGAATGAGGTTCTCAAGAGCGATGCCGATGCAGTGGATTATGTGATCGTGGGTGAAGGCGAGGAAACCACTGTGGAATTGCTTGATCATATCTTTTCAGGTAAGGACCCGACTGGTGTTGTCGGGATATCGTACATCAGGGACGGCCAGGTGATCCATACCGGACCCCGGCCTTTTATTACTGACCTGGACTCGCTTCCTGCGGCATGGGACCTTATCGAATGGGGTGATTATTCATTCAAGACCAAGGCCAATTCCATTCTGGCGGTGGTGAGTTCATCCAGGGGATGCACCCAGAAATGCACGTTCTGTTCCCAGCGGTTGTTCTGGAAGGAGAAGTGGCGTGCCCGCAGTCCTGAGAATTTCGTGGCTGAACTTGAATACCTGAACCGCACCTATGGCGTGGACGTGGCTATGATAGCGGACGAGATACCGACCTTTGACAGGGAACGGTGGGAGAAGATCCTTGATCTGTTGATCGAGAAGGGACTGGACCTTGAGATCTTGATGGAGACCAGGGTCGATGATATTTTACGGGACAGGGATATTATCAACAAGTACCGGGAGGCTGGTATTTTGCACATTTATGTGGGTGCGGAGTCTGCTGACCAGGAAACGCTGGATCATTACCAGAAGAACCTGAAGGTTGAGGAGTCCAAGGAAGCTATCGACCTTATCAATAGCATGAACATCGTGTCCGAAACCTCGTTCGTGATGGGGATGCCAAATGAGACCGCAGAGTCTGTCAGGGCAACGCAGGAACTGGCTGCGTATTATGATGCTGACCTGACGTTCTTCCTGGCAATTGCGCCCTGGCCGTATTCTGATATTTATGCGGAACTTGAGCCGTATGTCGAGGTAAAGGACTATTCAAAGTATAATCTTGTCGAGCCTGTGGTGCGGCCTATTGCCATGAGCAGGGACGAATTGAATGCTCACCTCCTGGAGTCGTTCCGGAAATTCTACATGGATAAGTTGTCCAGGGTAGAGGAAATGAGTGATTTCAAGAGGCGGTATATGATCGATGTGACCAGACTGCTGATAAGTGATTCTTACCTGTCCGAGCAGATGAAGGGTGGCGAGATGCCTGTGGCAGTGAAGAAGTTCTTTGATACGTATATCGACTGAAACGTATTTCAGAGGATCGATCCATAATCCACACAACCATCGTTATCATTGTTATGTTGATAAAAGTCGAAAACCCTTATATCAGTTCCGGATAACATAGTACCTGGAAACACCAGATAACTATCGAACAGATAATAATCCTTACTATACAGTCCATATATCCCATGGATCCAATATCAAAATAGAGGTGAATATAATTCCCATAGAAACTAAAGAAAAAACCACCAGGATCGCAGTCGTCAGGTGCGATACCGTGTCTGAGGCCTGCCCCGGAGTTGCCTGCTTTATGGCATTCAATAAGCGAACGAATCATTTTAAAAATTATAATAAAAATGTGGAGATGATAGCCTATTTCACCTGCGGGGGCTGTTCGGGACGCCGCGTCTACCGATTGATTAAATCCCTGAAAAAATTCGGGGTGGATGTGGTGCACCTGAGTTCATGCATGCAGATGGAGGATTATCCCGAATGCCCGCATATCGATTCTATCAAAAAGACGATAACGGATGCGGGAATTGATCTCATTGAAGGTACTCACCATTAAAGGAGATGATATGAATGGTCAAAAGAACGATCGTAACAATAGATGAAGATAAATGTACCGGGTGCGGAAAGTGTGTTGCACCATGCGCCGAAGGCGCCATCCAGATCATTGATGGCAAGGCAAAGGTACTGTCAGAGGACCTGTGCGACGGTATGGGATACTGCATCGGCATCTGTCCGGAAGGTGCCATGACCGTAGTGGAGCGTGAGACCATGGAATTCGATGAGGAAAAGGCTGAAAAGCAGCCAAAGAAGTCCGACATATCTATCAGGTGCTTCAACTGCAGCAGGGGAGAAGATGAGGTCTATCTCCTGCCCCTGCGCCACGAGATGAAAAGCGAATGGGTGTGCACTCGCTGCCTGCCTATGTTGATACATGGTTGAACCGGTATGGAAGATATCAGTTTTGTACTCTCAGCCCCCGTGGATAACCTGTGCGATTATACATTCAATTTCTACTACCTGAACCAGAAACTGGACCCTGGTACGCAGATACCGTACCAGGCCGAAGGGTCATACACATACCGTGACCTGGTAGAGGCCCTGAAAAAGGGTGCCGATGTCCATATCAAAGGCGATGTGGGTGAACGCCTGGCCTTTGGCATGGGTTCGGACCTGAAACACCTCGGTGGCACAGGGAGGCCGGAAACTGCAGGCAGGCTGTTCGTTGATGGAAATGTCGGTGCCGAAGCGGGTATGGGTATGGTGGCGGGTGTGCTGTATGTCAGCGGGACCCTGAAGGAGCCGCTGGGAAACATTATTGAGCTGGGCTCCGATGAGGACAGCTACAGAAAATTCCGGTCCATCACAGATATTCTGTGCAACGGGCCGGGAGAAGATACCCTGGTGATCAATTCCCTTGATGAGGATGAGAATATCCTGACCCTCAGCGACGATATCCTGCGTGGTACCATCGGCGCCCGCATGGATTGCAGGGGTACTGTTATCGTTGAGGGTGATGTCTCGAACGGTACCGGCCTGCTCATGCGCCGGGGTACGGTCTATGTCCGGGGAAATGCCGGTATGAATACAGGCTCACGGTTGGCCGGAGGTACGGTAGTCGTCAGCGGAAGAGTGGATGAGTTCGCAGGTGCATATATGAGATCCGGCAATCTTGTCATCAACGAAGCAAAAGGATACGTGGGTGCGAAGATGACCGGTGGCGCCATATATTCTAAGAAGAAGGTAACACCAAGCCCGCCTGCCGCACCGGGTAAAAAGAGCAGTGAGAATACCAAAATGCTGCGCAGGGTGCTGGGTGCCGGGCGCCTTGAGGCCATGCTGTACAACAAGTATGAAGTTGGATCGAAAAAAGATAACTTCGTTAAAGTGCATATGCGAGACGGCTCTGTAGTTATGAGAAAGATCGATAACAAGATACAGGAGGATTTTTGAATGGTAGTGAAAATAATCGAAACAATTGGTTCGTCCCCGGAAAGCTGGGAAGCTGCAATAAAGAATGCAGTCGATGAAGCGTCAGAACTCCCGATATTCAAGTCAAAGGGGACCATCACCCAGGTCAATGTGAAGAGCTTTGATGTGGGGGTCAGGGATAACAAGATCAGCGTGTTTAAGTGCAGGGTTGAGATACTGCTGGAATAGTCTACGTCTCAATGGATAGGGCTAAGGTTGCACGGGTACTGTTGTTCAGTGCAACGGTGATGCAGGTGATCACAGAAATGAAATCCCGGGATCCTTATCCGCCAACTCGCTATATACCCCTTGCAGCAGCAATGCATCCTCCTCCAGGTTTGGGCTCTCGCATATCACAGTACCCCTGATATTATACTCTTTCCACGCTCTGACGAGTCCGCGATAATCCATATCCGAATCCTCAAGTGCCAGGTGGTTAATCTCTCCCTTTGGACCGTATTCAATACCTGATACATGGATATGCATAGAGTCCAGCCCTTCCCTGCCCAGGCAGTCCTCGACGGTATCAAGTATGCCGCAAAACTCCTCATACGAGTTCAGTGTCCCCTCCCGCGCGTGCATGTGCGAGAAATCATAACACGGCATTACACCTTCCAGTTCTGCGCTCATCTCCAGCAGTTCAGTGAGAGTACCGAACTGGGAACTCTTGCCAGTGGTCTCGGGGCGCAGCAATATATCAATACCTTCCTCCTCAAGCTGACCCGCCATTTCCAGAAGATGGGTCTTCACGATGCCATATACTGTATCCGAAGTGTCATTATGGTAATAAGCCGGATGGAACACTACACCCCTGGCACGGAATACCGCACTTATCCTGGCTGAATCAAGAATACGCTTACGGCTGGCTTCTACTTTATCCAATTCCCTTGAATTGAGGTTAATGTAATATGGTGCATGTACGCTGAGCACAATATCGTTTTTGGCGGCGGTCTTACCTACCTTTTCGGCAGTTTCTGTTCCCATTTTCACACCCCTGACAAACTCAACCTCCATGCAGTGCAATCCCAGCTCATGTAAGCGTTGTACTCCGGAAATGCTGTTCCTGGATGGCGAGGTTATCGGTGTCCCTGCTGTTCCGAACCTTAGAGTTTTCATGCGGGCGTTTTTGTGTAAAAAGTATTTATGAGTATGTATTTTCAAAAAAGTACTTTTTACCTTTATACAACAAAATTATCGGTATAAATTATATTCTATGATAATCTACATCATAATAATGAGGAAAGTATATATACTATTAAATCATTACAATTATTTCCAGGGCAGCCATCGAACCCACTCCAATCCAATCCACCAATCTCTTTTTGAATGACTGCCCGCTCTTTCTTATGTAGCCTCGTAATATATACATCATCATTATGCGCATAATTATGAGCAATATTTATATACCATAACTTTCATTTAAGTTTATTAGCAGGGCAGTCGTCATTCTCCTATTCCCACCCACTTGCATACTTTTGATTGATTGCCCTTCAATTTCATTTTCCGGAGCACAGGCTGTTTCAACTGCATAGTAAAAAATATGCCTGTTATCTACACGCTGTTGTCTATACATCGTATAAAAAACTTAAAGTCAAAACAATGAGAACATGTGTTTCCAATACATGTCAGATATATTCAATAAACTACACCCCGACATACAGGCAATTCTCTGCACAATGGGATTCATCAAACCCACCGAACCACAGGTTCGTACCATCCCAAAACTGCTTAAGAACCATAACCTGCTGCTCATTGCACCCACAGGAAGCGGCAAGACCGAAAGTGCAATGCTACCAGTGTTCCATCATATCCTGAACCGGCCGGTTGAAGAACGCACAGGTATATCAGCACTTTATATTACTCCACTCCGGGCACTGAACCGTGACATGCTCTTACGGCTGGAACGCATGGGCAGGGAAATGAACATCGATGTCCAGGTGCGGCACGGCGATACCTCAAAATACCAGCGCCAGAAACAGAGCACTCATCCCCCCGACGTGCTCATCACTACGCCCGAAACCCTCCAGATAATGCTGACGGGCAGCCGGCTGCGCAAGAATCTGGCCTCGGTACGGCACGTCGTGGTAGACGAGGTGCATGAACTGGCGGCCAGCAAGCGGGGCGCCCAGCTGTCGATCGGCCTTGAACGGCTGGTGGAAGTGGCAGGCGAGTTCCAGAGAATAGGTTTGTCGGCCACAGTAGGCAATCCCGCTACGATAGCCCGGTTCCTGGCAGGCGCACGCCGGGAAGTGGATGTGGTGGAAGCCTCTATTTACAAGGACCTGGAATTCACTGTGATAACGCCACAGGTTACATCCGGTGACCACTCAAGCGCCCGCAGCCTGATGTGCACTCCTGAAATGGCATCCCACCTGAGGGTCATCGGCAGCATCGTGGATTCACATACGTCCACGCTGATATTCGTAAATACCAGGGAGGCAGCCGAAGCACTGGGTTCCAGGTTCAGGATGATGGAAAAATCCATTGGTGTGCATCACGGTTCCCTGTCAAAAGAGGCCAGGATCGAGATGGAGGATATGTTCAAGGCAGGTGATCTGAAGGGACTGATCTGCACCAGTTCCATGGAACTGGGCATCGATATAGGGGACGTGGACCACGTGGTGCAGTATATGTCCCCGCGGGAAGTGTCCAGACTTATCCAGAGAGTGGGCCGGGCAGGACACCGGATACATGAGACCTCAAGAGGGACCATCATCGCCACCAACCCCGATGATGTGCTGGAAGCATGGGCCATTATCCAGAGGGCGCATGAAGGGATGATAGAGGAGACGCTTATCCATGAAGGGTCAGCTGACACACTGGCTAACCAGATCGCCGGGATGGTACTGGATTTCGGTGAACTGGACAGCAAGCGGATCTTTGATATTGTGACACGGGCCTATCCATTCCGCAATACAAGCCTTGAGGAAATTGACAGGATACTGCAGCAGATCGGAGATACCAGGCTGGTCTGGTATGAAAAAAATGACCATACGCTGGGAAGACGTCGAAAAAGCTGGCAGTATTATTATGCCAACCTGTCCATGATACCTGACGAGAAGAAATATGACGTGCTGGACATTGTCAGCGGCAGACCTGTAGGCATGCTGGATGAAATATTCATTGTAAATTTCATACGGCCGGGCGCAGTCTTCATTGCCAGGGGTGAGATGTGGAGGGTGATGGAGGTACAGCACGAGCGGATGCGCATCAAGGTAGAGCCGGTACGGGACCCCGGAGGTGAGAT
>JAMJFV010000068.1 GCA_023544495.1 ANME-2 cluster archaeon | reverse complement strand
ACTCTGGAAAAATGCTTTATTAACTCAAGACATAGTTATGGTTGTAGAGGAATGTAATCCAATCCAATCCAATCCAATCCAATCGTATGATTTTCTAAAAATCATATCTCTTCTATTCCTCTACAATTCTCCTCAATTTTTCTCTCAATTGTTTCTGTGGGTATAACTCTTAAAACTTTCAATAAATAAACATCATAATCTGATGTAAATTGATTTTTTCGTTCTATTGATGGGGCCGCGGAGATTCGAACTCCGGTCGCAAGACCCCCAGCCTTGCAGGATGGTCCAAGCTACCCTACGGCCCCTGAGTGTGGAATTTTGGGGGTGGTCTAAATAGTCGCTTTGAGTATTTTACCTTTTCTGATAAAATGGCCTTGAGACAATATTATTAGATGTGCCCAAATGTGCATACAACAACCTCATCCAACAAAATTATATCCCTGATATAATACTCCGCGTTATACTCTTTTAAGAAATCAATCACTTTTTCAGCAACATCCTTATTGGCAGAAGTATTTATTCCCATCCGGATTTTGATATTTCATATGACGTGTTCCCATGATACGCTCTACGATCCATTTTTCTATCTGCCACATGAGAATCGATACATTCTCCTACCGAAACAAAAACAAATACAAGCATGAGAAATAGTAAGATTATCGTGGAAGGGGACATGAACGGATATCCATAAATAGCCTGCACGTTTGCCTGGAATGCCATAATACCTCCGATCGCAAGAGCAGCTACGAATCCATTGGTGCTCCAGTAATCTTTCCCGTTTGAGTGGATGTACGAAAGAAACACCAGTAAAAGGATGACAAGGGTTATCCATAATTTGAAGACAATGAACATGCCAGGACCGTGGGTGGAATACATTTGACTGAAAAAGGCATTTGATTCTGCACTGACACCTTTTACATTCATAAGAAAAGCACCTGTCAATGCATCACCGATACCGAAGGTAGAGAATGCCAGAATATAGAGAAAAGGCTGAATCGATTTTTGTACGATATTGTTTGTGCAATACAGTACAAAAGCCCTTATACCTTTTCGGTCGTTTTTTTTCATCTGGCTTCTCTCTTCGAGTTTATCCACATCATCATGCTAATGATGACATATCCATATACTAGATAATATATTCAAGTATAAAAGTATATCTCTCGCAAAAAAAAGTTCAGGAACATTTTGATTGATTTAACATAATTAATATAAATTATTACACCCAAACTATATAACTACATTTTATAATTCATTCGAATGAATTTGTTTTTCAAAATTAGTACTATCATTTTATGCCACAGATCTATGGTGTATTTGGCTATGCTCAATAAATTTCATTGCGTATCGTGCAACCTCATCAGGATGGGGAGTAACTCTTGCTGCTCCGCTCAGGATCGAGGCCTCTGCAACTGCTGCCGCAATAACAGGCACTACACGTTTATCTAATGGTCCGGGCAAAATGAGGCCTTTATCCAGTTCCGGCGCGGTAATTATGTCCGCAAGCGCCCTTGCTGCTGCCATTTTCATTTCAATATTAATATCAGTCGCCCTGGTATCCAGCGCACCCCTGAAGATGCCCGGGAATCCCAGTACGTTGTTCACCTGGTTGGGATAATCTGAACGACCTGTTGCAATCACCCGCGCCCCGGCTTCAATTGCATCTTCCGGCATGATCTCGGGGTCTGGATTGGCCATTGCGAATACTATAGAATCGGGAGCCATGCTGCTCACCATATCCCTGGAAACAATACCGGCTACTGATACACCGATTAACACATCAGCACCCTGCATGGCAGTGTCCAACCCCCCAAAAATACTACGGATATTTGTCAGGCCGGCAAGCAGGAACTTCATGGAGTTCATTCCCTCCCTCCGGGACTGGTGGATTATACCCCTGCTATCACAGACAATAATATCCCTGACCCCTGCTCTTATCAGGATAAGGGCAATTGCAATACCGGCTGCACCGGCACCACAGATTACCACCTTAATGCCATTGATGTCCTTATTCACGATCTTCAATGCGTTAATGAGTCCCGCATACACAACGACAGCAGTACCGTGCTGGTCATCATGGAACACAGGGATGTTCAATTCCCGCCGCAACCTGTCCTCGATCTCGAAACAGCGGGGTGCACTGATATCCTCCAGGTTGATGCCACCGAACGTGGGTGCGATGTGCTTGATCGATAGAATTATCTCTTCGGTATCCTTGGTATCCAGGCAGAGTGGAAAGGCATCAACACCACCCAGCTGCTTGAACAGGATGGCCTTACCTTCCATCACAGGCAGGGCGGCTGCAGGCCCGATATCCCCCAGCCCCAGAACAGCAGTGCCATCTGTGACCACAGCTACAAAATTACCCTTGCTGGTATAGGTATATACTTCGTCAGGTTCGGCACGGATCACCCGGCAGGGTTCAGCTACTCCCGGAGTGTAGTCGATACTCAGGTCATGGATATCATCCAGGGATACCTTGCTGGCAACTTCAAGCACTCCCCGGTGCAGTTCATGTACTTTTAAGGACTCTTCATAGACCGACTCTTTTTCACTCATACAGTATACTTTCAGTCCATGCTATTAATCCGTTTCCCCGGCGATAATGTACTCGTCAATGACTGATTCCGCACATAATTCAACGCCATGCCTCCTTGCAGCACGTCCGATCATATGTGACGCAATCGGTGCGGTCAGAAGCAGGAATAACCCTACAGTTATTGCTTTTATGCCGATGGGTGTAAATCCGACGTTCAGGACAATGCTTGCCATCACTCCGAAAGCACCCAGCGTTGCAACCTTTGTCGTTGCATGCAATCGGTTATAGACATCTGGCAGGCGAAGAAGCCCCAGCATCCCTAAAAATACGAATATCAGACCTATTACGAGGACAGCAGTACTCAAAACATTCAATGCAGAAATTATGAAACTCATAAGACCACCCCTTCATCAAGATATTTGGAAATGGTAACTGTTCCTACGAAAGATAGTATAGATAACACAAGTGCAACATCCATGAAGAACACAGAACCCTGCACAAATGAGTATACGCCCAGCATTACTACAATTACCGTGTTCATGGCATCCATGGCAACAACCCTGTCAGGTATGGTCGGTCCTTTAACGATCCTGTAGATACAGGGGATAATGGCAAGCACCATGAATGTCAGTGAAAAGATAAGCAAATTCATTCAAAAGCCTCCAGCACGAATCTTTCAAGGTCGTCCCGTATGGACATGCGGATCGACTCCGGGTATGAAGCATCTATGGAATGCACATAAAGTACAGATCTGTCATCTGCCACGTCGATGGTAAGGGTGCCGGGAGTAAGTGTAATAGTATTGGCAATAGCGGTAATCCCTCCATTCGTTCTTGTCCTGAGAGGAACAGCAATTATTCCTGGCTTGATGTCGATCTTTGGCGATATGACAATTTTCGATACCATGATACTTGCTTTTGTGATCTCCATAATAAGTACTAAAAAATATATGATCTGCTTTGGGATCTTTCTCACTTCTCTCTTAAATGATAACTCCTGATCAAAGTCGTATAATTCCCTGAATGGTCGTATAACGACCGGCCCAAGCAATAATCCGAACAAAAAATTCTGTATACTGACAGTACCGTGAACGAAGCACCACATAATTCCGAGAGGGATCGAATAATAGAGATATCGCTTCATCTGACATTCCTCGTCAATACTGCATCAATGTAAGGTTGTGGATCGACTATCTGTTCTGCTGTGGCCTGAGCAAGTGCGAGCAACGGTTCTGCATATAATCCCAACACAACTATGATGAGGGCAAGAATGATTATCGGGATTGCCATCAAGAGCGCAGGAGCATGTGGTGTGGCATTCCCCTGCCTTTCACTATCATTCACTGTACCCCAGAACATTTTCATCCATGCACGCATCATATAGAACAGGGTAAATAGAGCAAACAGTATGGCAATAGCAACCGGTATATAATATTCTTCCTGGATACCTGCTTTGAATAATACGAATTTAGCTATAAAACCGCCCATAGGCGGAATTCCGGATATGGACATGGCTCCTACCAGGAACATACTGGCCATTAAGGGTGCACTTTTAATCATACCTCCCATCCTGTACATATCGCGGGTACCTGCATGATGTATGATGCCGCCTGATGTCAGGAATAACATTGATTTAGCTACAGCATGATTGACAAGATACACAAGTGACGCGGCAATGGTCAGTGCGGAACCCATGCCGATACCCAGGAAAATGTATCCTATCTGACCTATACTTGAATATGCCAGCATGCGCTTGATATCGGTCTGTCCCACTGCTGATACCGCTCCGACCACAATTGTTGCCAGGGCCATCAGGATGATTATTGGCTGGAACATGGGCAGTACATCCCTGAATATCAGGAAAAACACTCGCAACATGCCGTACACGCCGATCTTGATAAGCACGCCGCTTAGCATTGCACTGATAGGTGAAGGAGCAGTCGGGTGAACATCAGGCAGCCAGTAGTGAAGCGGGAATATGGCAGCTTTGTTCCCGAACACGACAATGAACAGTAGCGCTATGGCAAACACATGCCACGGGAGCGTACCCGCCGCACTTGAAGCGCTGACCTTTACCGCAATATCTGCCATGTTCAGCGTTCCTACGGTTGCATACAGTGAAGCCACTGCTATGAGCATAACTATGGAACCCAGCATGCTGAGGATCAGGTATTTGAACGTGGCTTCCATTTTATCCGAGCTTCTGGTAACACCGACTTTCTCATTGGCGATCACAAGTCCGCAGGATGACAGGAGAAGTACCTCAAAGAAGACGAACAGGTTAAAAATATCTCCTGTCAAAAAAGAACCGTTCAACCCGGCCACCAGCAGGTTGAACAGCGAGTGATAGGTGGAATTCAATGACCGTTCTTCGATATAATCCAGTGAATATATCAATGATAAGAACGAGATACCAAGGGTCAGGAGTACCATACCGGAACTGAGCAGGTCGGCCACAAGGATAATTCCGTACTTGCCCCATTCCCCCACTTCATATACCATGATACCTCCGGTCCAGACCTTCTGGAGAAGCATAATGGCCAGTATCACCAGGCAGAAATATATGAAAACATTCAGGTTCTTTTGCAGGACAGGGCTCCCCTTCAGGAATACCATTACCATCGATGACAGGATAGGGATGGCAATAAGTAATATCGGTAGATGATCGGTCAGGATAATCATCCCCATAACCTCCTGAGCTCCCGGATATCAGTGGTCCCGTACTCTTCATGGATACGGTATGCCAGTATGAGGATGAATGCAGTTGTCGCCAGACTGATAACAATGGCTGTAAGTACAAGTGCCTGTACGAGCGGGTCTACATAATCTATGTGGGTACCTGCCTGTACGACCGGACTCAAAATGTCCTCAGCCAGATTGTCGTTGAAGACCGAACCCGTCGTTTCCGCTTCGTTATAAGAACCTGCCAGTATCGGAACCCGGGTACCGTCAAATATGCCTACTGACACTATCAATACGTTCACTGCATGGGAAAGTATACCCAGCCCTATGATGACCTTAACAATATCCCTTCGCAATATAAGGAAAGTGCCGATACCGAACAGGATGGCTATGGTCAATGAAAGGAATGTGTTGTTCATGTATCCTCACCCACATTTTTGAGAATGAATAGTAGTGTTCCAATTACGACAAAATATACACCGACATCAAATAGTGCTGCCGACACCAGTTCAATTTCACCGATAACGGGAAGGTGTATGAATTCAACAGCACTTCTGAAGAAATTATGTCCGGCAGGTATTGCTGCAAATGCAGTAACACTTGCCAGCGCAAGACCGGATGCGAGCCACCTGCTCCAGTCGGGATTGAAGAAGGCAGTCGTGTACCTTAACCCGAAAACCACATATACAAGCGATATTATGGAAGCGAACATGACACCGCCAATAAATCCTCCGCCAGGGTTGTTGTGACCAGCTAGCAGCAGGGAGATGGAGAAAAGGATTACCAGTGGCAGGCAGATCTTAGTGATTGTCTTTGTGATCAGTGTGGTCATGTTTTATTGCCCCTGCTGTGGATGAGGTTATATACACCAAAAGCTGCCACGCACAATACCGATATTTCGCCCAGGGTATCATATCCTCTAAAATCAACAATGATGACATTGACCACGTTCCTTCCGCCGGCAAGTGTTATGCTGTTCTCAATGAAATAATGTGAAAGCGATTCAAAAGGAGGTATGATCCCCTGGGTTGCATTGATAAGGATTATAAAGACCGTACTGGCAACGGCCCCCGCAATGATAAGGTCCCTGACGAGTGTGGTCGTGGGTATGCTTTCTCTGAACTTTTGCGGCATCTTCACGATCACAAGCAGGAAGATAATGGTGGACAGTGTTTCCACAAGTATCTGGGTCAATGCAAGGTCCGGGGCTTTCAGATAAATAAACAGCAGACTTACCAGGTAGCCCAGTGCTGATAATGCAATGATAGCAGGCAGGTAAGCAGGTAATAAGGCTGCTGCGATCCCTGCAATTACCATGAACAACATTATAAGCACTTCATAGACGGCAATATCGAAGTTCAATGACTGCGGGATGATATCGGCACCCAGCAGGATAATAGGGATACCTACCAGCACTACTACTGTCAAGATAAGTGCGCTCATATAGGTCTTAACAGTACCGGGCTGGGTAATGGATGATATTGTACGGGCACTGGCCTGTGCATTCTGAACCAGCAGGTCGTAATAATAATTGACGCTGATCTTTGGGTATCTCAGGTTGAACCTGTCCTGCCAGGCAGCAATAGCACCATATTTTGTGTATACTCCAAGCCCGATCATGAAGGTTATGATCGTCATCATCAAAGGTGTGGTAAAACCGTGCCACATCTTAATGTGAAGTTCAACATCCTCACGTATAATCCCTGCTGTGGTTGGCTCCACGACAGCATGTACCGGTATGGACGGGAAAAGCCCGAACAGGATCACGAGTGCGGCGAGGAACGCTGCAGGAATGAGCATTACCGCAGGAGGGTCATGGATATGTTCAGGCAGACCTCTGGTCTGACGCCTGCCGAAAAAGATGCCGTCAATAAATTTTATCGAGTATGCGAATGTGAGTACGCCACCCATTACTGCAATGGCAGGGATAAGAAGGGTAAATGGTGAACCCAGAGCTACTCCCATCTCAAGGGACGATTCATAGAACATTTCCTTGCTGAGGAATCCATTGAACGGCGGCAGCCCGGCCATGGCAAAAGCCCCGATGCATGCTATAATGAACGTTAGCGGCATCTCTTTACGAAGTCCGCCCAGTTTCCTGATATCCCGGGTGGCGGCCTCATGTGCCACGATGCCGGCTACAAGGAACAAACTCGCCTTGAAGGTTGCATGGTTCACCAGGTGGAACGTGGCCGCAGCCACACCGATACCCGGTTCATGGTACGTGGTGTAACCGTACATTGTCATGATATAGGCAAGCTGGCTGATCGTGGAATATGCCAGAATGGCCTTGATGTCCGTCTGCCTGAAAGCCAGAAAACCGGCAACCACCATTGTTATCATGCCGGTACCGCTCACCAGGATGAACCAGGCATCGGTCCCTGCGAATAGCGGGTGTATCCTGGCTACAAGATATATTCCAGCCTTGACCATTGTTGCAGAATGTAAAAATGCGCTGACCGGTGTGGGCGCTTCCATGGCATTGGGGAGCCAGATATAGAAGGGACCCTGTGCTGATTTGGCGGCGGCACCTATGAATATCAGTACCAATGTTATCAGGAAGAGTTCGTGCCCGTGTATAGCCTGTATCATGGATTCGTCATGGAGTATGGTGGGAATGTCAAATGTCCCGGTTATTACCTGGAGTAACAGGAACCCTGCCAGCATCACCAGTCCGCCGATGGCAGTGAGCACCAGTGCTTTTGTCGCACCGTAGATAGATTCGGGTTTGTCGTTCCAGTATCCGATTAGCATAAAGGAGGTGAAACTGGTGAGTTCCCAGAAGATGAATAACTGGATGGTGTTGGCCGAGAATACCATCCCGATCATGGAACCCATGAAGAGGAGCAGATACTGGTAGTATCTGGGAAGGTCCTCTTTAGTTGACATATAGCCGTTAGAGTACGTCATTATGATGACGCCAATGCCTGATGCCAGGAGTCCGATAAGGACACTTAACCCATCAGCATACACATTGAACGTGAGCCCGGCTGTAGGCAGCCAGACGATTTCTCCATATATTGTATCGCCATGGACAATAATTGGTGTTATCTTGAGAATGAGAAACAGGGTCAGAAGTGCAATGGCCACTGCAAACCAACCGATGCGTTGTTTCAGGAGTTTTGATGCAACAGGGACCAGGAATGCAAAAATAAAAGGAATGAATATTGCCAGCATTACTATTGTTGACGAATCCATGGACTCCCTTATTGTTTTATACTATTTAATAGTTGCAGAATTAACAATATTATCCCAATCTGTTTTTTTTTCAGTACATAACGTATAACTATATGCAGTCAGGATGATCCGAGTTTGTTTGGTTTGGTCTGACTATACACTGCAGAGGGTAATAGGGATGAAGTCTATGGTTCTAAATTATTTTCAATTGCCTTTTCAACTGCCTGTCTGTGCAACCGGGCCGAACGATGTATACCGCCTCCGACCCCTCTCATAGCCCGGCAAGGATATTGTTGGATCAACAGGCCGCCCCTGGCAGGTGCTTCTGATACGGGCGCGCCTTTTAGCTGCTTTGCCATCCACCATGTGGAGCCGCAGGGAGCGCCCCTGATGACCTTTACTTCACGTATCTTTCCAGATTCTACCTGAACTTCAAGGAGGGGACGGCCCAGCATTGATGCGAACTCGCTGATGATGGGATTGGTGTCATTTTCCATCTCACAACAGATGTCTTCCACCACTATCCGGGTTTTGTACCGTTCAGATATCCGTTCCAGTTCCCGGGGGTCACCGGCATTGGACCATCCACCAGGGATGATTATGGCTTTCGCACCTGAGCAGGCAGCGCGTCTCGCCATTTCGGGGGCGATGTCAGGGTGCAGGCTGTACGTTATCACAAGGTCTGAGGAAAGTACACATGGGTCCAGGTTCAGGTTGTCAACAAAGGAGGCAGGTTCATCGATGAGGTCGGGAAGTGTGGATGGTATGGGCGTGGATGAAACGGTGAATTCTGTGTGAGAAGTGATGGTGTCCAGCAGACGTTTGCCATACTTGCCCCGGGTGATAACTCCAATTGAGAGCATGGATCTATATTGTTCTGGCAAATGTATAAGATTTGGCGTTAACTATATATATTATTAACGTCAGACATATAGCATACACACGTCATATTTTAGTCAGACACATATCAGACAGAAAG
>JAMJFV010000067.1 GCA_023544495.1 ANME-2 cluster archaeon | reverse complement strand
ACCGGAAATAAAACGCCCCATCCGTTCGGTGCGTTCTGTATCAAGTACATATCTGCCTTCTTCACCGCAATGGCAGATGTCTCCTCTGAAATAGCCGTGTTTCGGACATTTTCGTATCATGATATTTGCATTATAATTGACACATCTTATAAACTTTATTAATCCATGGAGATGCTTTCAACAATATTATTAAATCAAAAAAGTACAATATACAATGGTGGTTTTTTAAAATGGAGTACACTATAGAGCATACTATATTTCATCTGGCGGATGAACTGGGACCTGAACTGGTAGTTCATATATCAGATGTAAAAACCGGACTTAAGGCTATTCTGGTCATTGATAATACAGCTGCCGGCCCTGCCATGGGTGGTATCAGGATGTCATCCGAGGTTACGACAGTTGAAGTTGCCCGGCTCGCCAGGTCAATGACCATGAAGAACGCAATGGCACGGCTACCCCACGGCGGCGGGAAATCAGGAATTATCGCTGATCCAGCGTTGCCGAACAGAGAAGCACTCATTCGCGCTTTTGCAGGGAAGATACGGCATATCATTGAATATATACCTGGGCCTGATATGGGTACCAGCGAGACCGACATGGCCTATATCAGGGACGAGATCGGCAGGGCGGTGGGACTGCCACGGGTAGTGGGCGGTATTCCTCTTGATGAGATTGGCAGCACTGGTTTTGGTGTTGCCATAAGTGCAGAAGTGGCAGCCGAATTTGCAGACCTTGACCTGAAGGGTGCCCGGCTCACTGTGGAGGGTTTCGGGGCTGTGGGCAAACATGCTGCCAGGTTCCTGACAGAGAAAGGTGTGGTATTGATCGCCGCAAGTGATTCAAAAGGTACCATATATGATCCAGGTGGCCTGGACGTCAGGGAACTTATCAATGTAAAAAATGCCACTGGCTCAGTGCTCAATTACAGGGATGGTGAAAAACTTCATTCAACAGACCTTTTCAATATCAGTACAGATATACTGGTGCCAGCTGCACTGCCGGATGTCATCACAGAGAGTAATGCTGATGTACTGGATGCTAAATTGATAATCGAGGGTGCCAACATACCTGCAACACTTGATGCTGAAGATCAGCTTTATGAGAGGGGAGTACTGTGCATTCCGGATTTTGTAGCCAATGCTGGCGGCGTTATAACAGCCTCTGTTGAATATCACGGAGGCACTGAGAAGCAGGCATTTGAAAAGGTCGAAGCGACTGTAAAGAACAATACCCGGGAAATGCTTGAGTTATCGCGTAAAGAGGGTGTCACTCCCCGTAAAGCCGCGGAATCTATTGCCAGACACCGGGTAGTAAAGGCTATGAGTTACAGGAAGTAGATATTCTTGACATTGAGATCCATATTTGAACCAGACTCCATTGCCGTGGTCGGTGCATCAGCCAGTCCGGGTAAATGGGGGAACAGCATTTTAAAGAACCTGCTTAACGACGGATTTGAGGGTGAAGTGTACCCGGTGAACCCCCGGGAAAATGAAATCATGGGCCGGACCTGCTATCCTTCCGTGCTGGACATACCCGGACCGGTGGACCTGGCAGTGATAGCTGTCCCCAGTTCACTGGTCTTTTCTGTCACTGAGGAGTGTGGAAAGAAAGGAATAACAGGAATAATAATGATCACTGCAGGTTTCAGCGAGACCGGAAATGAGGGACAGCAACTTGAAAAACAGTTAATTGAAATAGTTGAACGTTACGGCATGCGGCTCATAGGTCCCAATAGCCTGGGCGTGGTAAATTCAGCTATCCGTATGAATGCCAGTATCATATCAAGACTGCCAAACCCGGGCAGCATTTCATTCATAACGCAGAGCGGTACCCTTGGGCTGGCACTGGCCGACTGGACCATGGAGATGGGGCTGGGCCTGCACATTGTGGTAAGTACAGGCAATAAGGCCAACATTGATGATGTCGACCTGCTGGAATACCTGGATGAGGACCTTCATACAAAAGTGATAGCCATGTATGTGGAAGGTATTAACAGGGGTAAGGAGTTCATGAATGTGGCTAAGAGGATATCCAAACCCATACTGACAGTGAAGTCCGGGCGTACCGAAAGGGGTTCTAAAGCGGTTTTCTCCCATACCGGCAGTCTTGCAGGATCAGATGAGGTGTACAGTGCCGCATTTAAACAGGCCGGTATTATCAGGGTGGAAAATATCGACGACCTGTTCGATTCTGCCCTTGCCCTGTCGGTCCAGCCTGCACCCAGAGGAAAACGTGTAGGGATCGTCTCAAATGGTGGTGGTGCCAGTATCATTGCATCAGATGCTTGCGAAAGGATGGGACTTGACATACCTGACCTGCAACCTGATAGCAGAAAGACGATAAAAGACCTGGTCTCCGGGTTTGCTTCTGCCCGAAATCCCGTGGATACTGCCGGATTGGCCTCGTATGATGTATATAACGGTATTGTGAGGCAGATGCTGCTTGACCCGAACATCGATGCCATGATAGTGATATATGTGCATACGGTAATGTGGGATGCCAGTGTCCCTGCCAGGGCCATTGTGGATATTCACCGGAGCACATGCAGCAAACCGGTGATAGCATGCTGGATGGGGGGAGCAGGTACTGAGAAAGGTGAGGATATCCTGAAAAAGGGAGGACTTCCCAATTATCCGGTACCTGAGAGGGCAGTGAAGGCGCTTGCATCACTGGTTAAGCACCATGGTTTCCTTAAGAATATAAAGGAGAGGATATGATGGAAGAAGTGGTGTGGGAACGGCTCAGGGATGCGAATATACCTGTACTACCTATGAAACAGGCTTCAACGGCCACGGAAGCAGTGGATGCCGCGAAAGAGCTGGGTTATCCGGTGGCCATGAAAATACTGTCTCCGGATATAAGTCACAAAAGCGATGTGGGGGGCGTGGTTCTCGGTCTTGCCTCAGATGGGGACGTGGAGACGGCATTCCATGCAATGATGGAGCGCGTGAAGTCCCAGGTTCCTGATGCAGGTATTGAGGGTGTGGTGATCCAGAAGATGGCCGAACCCGGTCTGGAAGTTATCGTGGGTGCAAAACGTGACCCCCAGTTCGGTCATGTGATAATGTTCGGTCTGGGAGGCATATTTGTGGAGATATGCAGGGATGTTTCTTTCAGGGTGACACCTGTGGATAGGGAGATGGCGCGTCAGATGATACTTGAGATCAAAGGTAGTCCTATCCTGAAGGGAGCACGAGGGAGGACTGCAGTGGACATGGAGGTAATCATTGATGTAATAACAGGACTATCCCGGATGCTTGAGAAATATCCTGGTATCGTTGAACTTGATATCAATCCGCTGGTGATGTATCCCGGCGGGGCATTTGCAGTGGATGCAAGGATCCTGGAAGACTGAGTCATGCATTGCAATTTCCTCAAAAACGTTAAGGGAAAGGTATATGTAACATAGTTTAAACTTATAATATCCACTTTGATTTTCTGTGAGGTGAGGAAATGGAAAATGATGATGTGGTATTTGTCGGAAATAAACCAGTGATGAACTATGTACTCGCAGTGGTAACCCAATACAATGGAGGCGCTGATATTGTGACCATTAAGGCACGTGGAAGAGCAATATCCAGAGCAGTCGATGTTGCTGAAGTCGCAAGGAACCGATTTTTGACTGACATGGAAGTAAAAGATATTATTATATCGACCGAAAAAGTTACTTCTGAACGTGGTGAATCAAATGTGTCAGCCATTGAAATAATATTGGGCAAAAAACCTGAATAGTCGATTTTCATGGAAATCAATTCCATTTCAGTCAGGATATTACCGGAAACACTGGACTATGATGGCTCACAGATAAGCCCGTTATGGGCATATTCAATAGGCATTCCTGGCAACAGTATCGTGGTATTCAGGGGAGCCATGGACATTCCGGATGCTAATATGAAGGACCTGGAAGACCTGCAGAACCACAAGGCTATAAAGGGTGGGGACCTGTTGCATTTTATTGTAGAGCGGTTCGATTCGCCTGCCAGTATGAGGGTTGCATATTTCATGCAACGCATGCTTGTCGTGTGTGCAAGAGATGTTATGGCACAGCATGGCATAGGATCAGAGCGTAATGGCGATGACCTGTTTGTAGGAACGGGAAAACTGACAGTAAGCATTGCTACGGCAGGCATCTCCTCAGAGAAAGTTCATTTTGGCATTAATATATCATGCGAGGGGACACCGCCGGATGTCAGGGTAGCATGCCTCGATTCACTGGGTATCACGGACGCTATGGGACTGGCCCGAGAGATTGCAAGTGCTTTTGCCAGAGAAATGGATGATATCGAGTCAGACATTGTAAAGACCAGGCCACTCTGATAGTTCTCAATTCCAAAAAGGATATATTGTTTGAAAGGGTAAGTTAACGGTGTGAATTAACATAACCAACGTTAACAAACACTGATTGTGCAACAAGGGTGATCTTATAATGAAATTTGAGCATATAGATGAGAAACAGGTAACAAGAGCAATCGTCAATGGATTTACAAGGGACTTTAATACAATAATCGAATCAGATGTTGCGATAGTGGGCGGAGGTCCCAGCGGTCTTGTGGCTGCAAAAGAACTGGCATCTGCTGGAAAGAACGTGGTGATTTTTGAAGCTAACAACTATCTAGGCGGCGGTTTCTGGATCGGCGGTTACCTTATGAACAAACTGACTGTACGTGCCCCCGGACAGGTTGTGCTGGATGAGATAGGAGTACCGTACGAGGAAGTGGAACCGGGACTGTTCATGGCAGACGGACCACATGCGTGCTCCAAATTGATAGCGGCTACATGCGATGCAGGTGCAAAGATAATAAATATGACCAAGGTGGATGATGTTGTCATGCGTGAAGGCCGTGTTGCCGGTGTTGTCATCAACTGGACGCCAGTGGGTGCACTTCCCCGGGCTATCACGTGCGTGGATCCTGTTGCAGTGGAATCAAAACTGGTGATCGATGCGACAGGGCATGATGCAATTGTCGTGAACAGTCTGGTGGAAAGGGGTATGGTAGCTGTGAAAGGTTTTGGCGGCATGTGGGTTAGCCGCAGCGAGGATCTACTTGTCGAATATACTGGTGAGGTATATCCGGGATTACTTGCCACAGGAATGGCTGTAGCCACCGTACATGGCCTGCCAAGAATGGGTCCGACCTTTGGTGGCATGCTGATATCAGGTAAGCGGGTAGCTGAAATCGCAATCCAGCAACTGGAATCGAACATACTGGATATCGAGCCTCTGGCAACGGTATAGTAGAGTAAGATCTGGCAGGTTATGCTCCTCAGGGAGCTGACCTGATAGCGTTTTATTTGTTTATATTTTTTTACAATTCATTTTAACTTTTATCTAAACCGTAGCTGGATCCAAGTGATCTGTATCCAATAATCGGTATACATGGGATTTGTAAGCCATTGGTCTGGTGGAAATAATTTCATAACATTTTTATACATATAATCCAACTCACCTTGGTTAGGACAATGAGGTGATGATATGGAGATTATTGATTCTTTTATACCTGTAGCTGTCTTCGTACTATTTGGTTTAGTGATTCCTCTTGCAATAATGTTTTTAGTCAAGCAGTTATCGCCAAGAAGTAAGTCGCCAGCCAAGTTCACGACATATGAAAGTGGTTCCGTTCCCACTGGTAGTGCCAATATTATGTTCAATGTTGAATATTATGCCTTAGCAATACTTTTTGTACTGTTCGATGTTGAGGTCTTATTCCTGTATCCATGGGTAACCGTGTACGTGAACGATACGGTAATGAACGCTGTTTTTGGGTTCAGCACCGGGCTTGCTGTGTTTGAGATGTTTATATTCTTACTGGTTGTGTTCCTGGGATATGTGTATGCATGGAAGAAGGGGGTTTTACAATGGATCAAATAGAGATCGAGCTACCATCCAATGTTGCATTCACCACTACCAGTGCAATACATGATTTTATTAAGAGTTCTCCTCTGCAAAAACTGGTAAACTGGGGCCGTAAGAATTCGTTATGGTTCATGACCCATCCGATGGGTTGTTGCGGAATTGAACAGATATGCGTGGGTGTGGCACATTATGATACAGACAGGTTCGGTATCATGCCGCGAGCATCTCCAAGACAGGCCGATGTGATGATGATCAGCGGTTATGTTACCAAGAAATATCTGCCTGCTCTGAAAAGAGTCTGGGACCAGATGGTGGAACCAAAGTGGATAATGATGATGGGAGAATGTGCAATATCTGGCGGTCCATGGTGGGAATCATATAGTACTGTTATCAATATGGATGAAATATTCCCGGTGGATATCTACATTCCTGGTTGCCCGCCAAGACCTGAAGCTCTTCTTGATGGTTTTATTGAGCTTCAGAAAAAGATCGAAGCACAACAGGATAGGACTGTAGTTCCAAATCCAGCTGATATAGGGGTGTAGAACATGGTAGATGAAAATGCAGATAATGAAATGGTGGATGGTACCAGGGATATCATTGAACCACCAAAAATCGATAGAACCATTATGGTAGCACTATCAGAAACCTTTAAAGATGGCGTTTTTGATGTTGATGTTCCTTTGCCGAACCGGGCAGTAGCCCGAATAGACCCGGGCAGGGTAAAACCGATCATGCAGTTTTTACTTGATAATGGTTTTGACCATCTTTCCTGTATATCAGGTGTTGATCATCCTCCTGATAAGATGGAAGTGGTATATCATGTCACGTCATATAGCGGACCTCTGGTCATAGCATTGAAAGCTTCAATACCCAGGGATGACCCGAAGATCGACTCACTGTGTGATATCTACTGGAATGCAAATTGGTATGAACGGGAAACGTACGAACTATTTGGTATAATTTTTAATGATTGTCCTTATTTGAAGGTCCTGTTGCTACCGGAAGACATGGAAGGAGAATGGCCACTGCGCAAAGATTACGCAGGATATCCCAATCCGACATAGGTGATGAACAATGACTCATACAACAACTCAAATTACTTCCCCACCCAAACCATCTGAAATACTCCTGCATCTCGGACCACAGCATCCGTTGCAACCAGGTCCTTTTTTGCTAGACCTGAAGATAGAGGGTGAGACCATACGAGAGGCCGAACTCAAGATAGGGTATATCCATAAAGGTATGGAAAAGGTATTCGAAGACAGGACATATATTCAGATCCTGCCACTTACTGACAGGATATGTTACCTTGCCTCAAATTCCAATAATGATGTGTATTGCCGGGGTATGGAGGAATTACTGGGTATAGAACCGACAGACCGTGCAAAATATCTCAGGGTATTGACCAATGAGCTTTGCAGGATACAGAGCCATCTGTTAGGAATAGGCGAATATACAACAGATGTGGGTTTTTTAACCATGTTCATTTATATGGTACGGGAACGGGAAGGGATCGTATCTCTGCTGGAAGCTATTACAGGCTCAAGATTGAACCATAATTATGCGAGGTTTGGCGGGGTAGCACACGACCTGCCACCAGGTTATAAGGAAATGGCATTAAAAACCCTGGGCGAGTTGAAGAAACTGGTCAAATCCCATGATGAGATGTTGTCCAGTGATTCAGTTTATCTTAAAAGGACAAAAGGTGTTGGCGTATTAACTGCCAGTCAAGCCAAGGAACTTGGTGTGGCAGGACCACCTTTACGAGCCACGGGTGTGGAATATGATCTGAGGCGGGTCGAGCCCTATTTAGTATATGATGACCTTGATTTCGATGTAATCACCCAGACCGATGGCGATGTATTTTCACGCGTTAAAGTAAGACTGCTGGAAATCCTTGAGAGCATCTACATTATTGAGCAGGTCCTTGACCAGATGCCTACCGGCCCTTATAAGCAGAATGTAATGCCTTACATTACCCGGCCGGCACCAGGGGAGGTATATAGCCGGATTGAAGATCCAAGGGGAGAGATGGGGATGTACATTATATCCGACGGTTCGGATAAACCGTATCGCTTCAGGATCCGGGGTCCGGCATTTGCCACGGCACAGGCTCTTCCGCCATTATTGGTTGGGACGTATGTGGCAGACGTGGCTGCAATAGCTGCGAGTATGGATTCATGTACCAGTGAGGTCGACAGGTAGGAGATGTGATAGTATGGGAATATTTGTCGACATATATGATGCAATTATGAATTTCCTTATCTTTTTCTTTTCAACATGGGAATTAGCACCCTGGGTAAGGGGCATAGTTGGTGGAGCTGTGATTGGCGGTGTTTTTGGCGGAGCTCTTGTCATGGTATACCTTGAGCGAAAATTTCTGGGGGATATCCAATCCAGGATCGGACCGAATCGTGTTGGCGGCCGGTTTGGTTTATTACAGCTTATCGCTGATGCTGTTAAACTGTTCACGAAAGAAGATATTATACCTGCCAACGCAGATAAATGGTTGTTTATAGGTGCGCCTATTGTTGCACTCACGTCCGGTTTTTTAATGGTGGCAGTCATCCCCTTTGACCTCCTTGTAATCAAGGGGAACGAATACGCCTTGGCAGTATCCACGATGGATGTCAGTATTCTCTATCTGGAAGCCGTTTCAGCATTGGCCATTTTTGGCATATTTATGGCAGGCTGGGGTTCAGGCAGTAAATATTCGCTGCTTGCGGGATTCAGGAACATTGCAAAGATGATCGGGTATGAGGTCCCTCTGGGAATTACAATTATCAGTGTGGCAGTAATGGCTCATTCGCTGGATATTGTCGAAATCGTAAAAGCCCAGTCAAGTATCTGGTTCATAATTGCACAACCAATGGGATTCGTAGTATTTGGCATTGCCTTGTTGGCTGATGTAGGACGAATACCATTTGACCAGACAGAAGCAGAGGAAGAGCTCATTGCAGGGTGGGCTACGGAATATAGTGGTATGAGATGGGGTCTGGCATTCTTCGCTGAATATTTCCATGCAGTGGTTGGCGCTATTGTGGTAAGCCTGATATTCCTGGGGGGATGGAATGGTCTCCCGCTTATCGGTAATCTATGGATTCCCGGTATCTTCTGGGTGATTGTTAAGGCAATATTCGTGATGATGGGCATGATCTGGGTCCGCGGTGCTTTACCCAGGTTAAGGATCGATCAGGTAAGTGATATCGGCTGGAAAGTATTGATACCACTTGCAATGCTGAACCTTGTGTGGTCAACTATCATCGGATTAATGTGGGCCTGAGGAGGGGAAAGAGATGGTACTGAGAAATTTATATTTAACACTTCGCAATGTATACACAAAATCTGTAACGAGACTGTATCCGGAAGAAATTATGGAACTTCCCGATGCATTTAGAGGTCAGCAACACCTGGATAAGGATAAATGTGTGGGGTGTGGCATATGTTCCCAGATGTGTCCCAATAATGTCATTGAGATTGTGAAATCCGGGAAATGGTATCCACAATTTGATAATGGACATTGTATGTTCTGTGGATTGTGTGTTGAATTCTGTCCAAACGGAGCGTTGTCTATGACAAAACATTTTGAACTGGCCTGTTGGACCAGGGAAGAAACGATCTACAGTCCTGACCAACTCGCAGTTCCCAACAAAGCTGAACTTGAGGGAAGAACAGGGGGGTA
>JAMJFV010000066.1 GCA_023544495.1 ANME-2 cluster archaeon | reverse complement strand
AAAGTAATTGGAGAGAATTAAGACAGGGATAGTTGAACTGGATGAAATCATAAGTGGGGGTTATCCGAAGGGGAAAACAGTGTTAGTAACCGGCGGTCCGGGTGCCGGAAAAACCATATTTGGGTTACACTTTTTGCATAAAGGTTGTACTGACGGTAAAAAAAGCATGCTTATAGCTACAGAGGAAACGCCAGAAGACATTCTCATGGAAGCAGAGATTATCGGGCTCGACCTGCAACAATACGTAGATAGCAAACAACTTGTGATAGGAAGGGTGCTTGAATCAAGAACCGGAAGTATTGAACAGGTGGCAAAGTTTGGTGCAGGATTTGAAATGAGTGAACTGGATATTATTGAAAGAGTGAAATCAGTTCCTGCTGATACCGAAATAGTGGTTATCGATAATATAGGGGTGTTTGCCCTGGATATGAAGATCAAAGAATTCAGGAACAAGATCGACACGATAAATCACCTATTGACCAGTATTGGCTGTACCACCTTGATCATTATGGACGAAACTGCGTATGAGCTTACCCACAAACTGGCCGAATATTCCGTTTACGGTTCAATCAAACTGATGGTGATGGAGAATCCATACACTGGTTTAAGAGAACGATACCTGGACATTCCTAAGATGCGCGGAACCAATATTTCATTAGAACGATCGTTATTTGAAATAACTCAAAAAGGTATCAAACTCAACAATTCAAAAACGAAACGTGAAAATAAGACTAAAAATGAAGTAACAATAATGGGATTGGATTAAAATACCAAGGTAATTTTAAATCATGATTCGAGTTGATGCGAAAAATAATCTTTGGGCCAATTAAGTACCTTAAAATATGGTGTAAAAATGAAACTAACTCTGAAATTAATGATAGTAGGACTGGTTATTGTTCTGATCCCGGCACTTGTTCTGACTTTTGTGATACAGGATTCTTTGACCAGACTTTCTGAAGATGAGATTGTTCATGATATGAATATGGAGATTGCTATCGTTAGTGCAGAATATAACCGTGAATTGTCAGAGATAGAAGAAATATCGAAAAATATCATCAGAAGGGACGAGTTTGTAAGTGCTTTTAAGGAAAATGATAACGAAAGAATGCACACATTCCTTTTATCCCAGAAATCCGTGTCAAAATTGGACTTTGTAACAGTTGTAGATTCAGATATGATAGTCATGGCACGGGCAAATTCAAATATTTCAGGGGATAAGATTCCCTACCGTGAACTTGTTGAAGAAGCCCTTTCTGGCAACCATATTTCATCAACAGAAGTCATCAATGAAAGAGACCTTGAGAAGGAGTTGATCTATACCGGAGTCCTTATTAAAGAGGAAATTGAGGGAGACAACACTGAACTTATCACATCTTCCATGGTTCAAATGCACCTGGAACCAATAATTATCGATGGGCAGGTTGAAGGGGCATTAATAAACGGCAGGATATTGAATCACAGGAACAAAGTACTTGATGAGATTGATTCCAGAATTGAAGACGCCACCTCAGCACTCTATCAGGGAGAATATTGTGTAGCAACCAGTTCAATGTCTTTAGCCACCGAACTTGTTGGAACCAGGATCCCTGGAGATATTTTGCCCAAACTTCAAAGGGGAATGACGCCAATCGGTGAATTTGAACGGTTTTCAAATACCTATGTTTATGCTGCTCTTCCAATTAAAAATTATAACGGGGACATGATAGGGACACTTGTCGTAAGCAATCCTAAGGATAGGTATTTAGCAGCAATAGATAGTGTCAATAAAACCACACTTATAGTCATGTTCATAACGGTTTATTTTGCAGGTGCAGTATTGCTCTTTGCCACCAGGAAGATCACTGTACCCTTATTGAAGCTCAATGAAGCAGCCAGGTACGTTGCTGAAGAGAAAGGATATAAAAAAGTCGACATTTTGACCAATGATGAAGTCGGAGAGGTTGCCAAATCTTTTAATCATATGGTCGATTCACTTGAACACAGGAACAACAAAGTAGTTGATACAACCCAGGAAATGAAGTGGTTGAATGAATACCTTGAAGAACAAGCCGAAATTCTGCAAATACAGCAGAATCATTCGAATGCATATAATGAGATCCTGACCCTTTTAGCAAGCACTCTTGATCTTAATACGATATTGAGTGAAGGTTTGAGGAATATAATGAAATACACTGATTCGCCTCTTGGTGTGATCTACTTATACAACCATAAACGCAAGGTACTGGAACCATATGTTACTCAAGGGGCAAATAAAGAAGTATCCCAGCAGGAGTTTGAATTAAAAGAAGGTATTCCTGGCCAGACTGCGGTTTCTAAAAAAATGGTTGTCGTAAAAGATATTCCCGACAATACGATATACAGGATGGAAACTGGAGTATGTGAAATTCTTCCAAAGACGATTGTCAGCACTCCAATGGTTTTCAAAGATATGCTTCTTGGTGTTATTATCACGTCCCATTTGAAGGAAGTCACACCGGAAATGCTTGAATTCATCAAACGTATCGTTGACCAGCATGGTGTAGCTGTTAATAATGTAAATACCTATCTGCAAATGCAAAATATGGCAGAGACATTAAAGATCCAGCGTGATGAGCTTGATACAAAGACACGGGAAATCGCAGTAGCAAGCAGAATGAAGTCAGAATTCCTGGCCAATATGAGCCATGAACTGAGAACCCCTCTCAATTCGATCATAGGCTTTTCAGAAATACTTCATGATGAGACCTTTGGTCCTCTTAATGAAAAACAGGTTAAATATACCGGAAATATCCTCACAAGCGGGAAGCATCTGTTAGGACTGATCAATCATATCCTTGACCTTTCCAAAGTAGAAGCAGGAAAGATGGACCTGTTCTATGAGGATTTCTCACTTTCTGCTGTGTTCGATGAAGTATTAGCCGTGACAGCACCCATGGCATCAAAGAAGAATATTGTCATGCAAACGAAGATCAGTCCTGACCTTACTACAATAAAAGCTGACAAGAATAAATTAAAACAGATCCTCCTCAACTTTTTGGGAAATTCCATTAAATTCACCAATGAAGGGGGCTTGGCTACTATCGAAGCGCATCGTGTTGATAACATGGCGCAGATATCTATCATAGATACCGGGATCGGTATTTCACAGGAGGACCAGAAAAAACTTTTTCAGCCCTTTAAGCAGCTTGATTCATCAGCTTCAAGGAAATATGAAGGAACTGGACTGGGGCTTGCCCTTGTTAAGCGATTTGTAGAATTGCATGGGGGTAAGATCTGGTTGGAAAGTGAACCCGGCAGAGGCAGTACGTTCACTTTTACCATCCCGATAGCAGGTAAGATAGAAGAACCTGGGAGTGTAAGGGCACAGGATAGTGTAAAAGAACCCAGGAGTGTAAAGGCACAGGACAGTGTAAAAGAACCCGGATTCTCTGGTATGTCTGGTTCCCCTGAAGAAAAACGAACCGGAATTAAAGAAACGATAGATGGGTTCCAAAAACCGGAAATTATTACACCGGAAGGTGCAACAGAAGATGACCCGCTTGTGCTTGTGATAGAAGATGATATCAACGCAAGTGAACTGCTAAAATTAGCACTTACAGGCGTAGGATATAGAGTAATTCAGGCGTATTCAGGGAAAGAGGCACTGGCAATAGCCGCAGATTTTGATATTTTTGCCATAACACTCGACCTCATGTTACCAGGCATGGATGGATGGAGCGTTCTTAGAAAACTGAAAGATATCCCACGGACAAGTAATACTCCGGTTATCATTATCTCAATGCTGGATCAGAGAGAGATCGGGTTCACCATGGGTGTAGCTGATTATTTCATCAAACCTGTTGAAAGAAATACTCTCCTTACGGCTCTTTACAGGATCAAACAGACCCTTGAGGTAGAAGTGCCAAAAGTTCTTGTTGTGGATGACGAACCAAATATAGTGGAATTGGTTGCTTCAATGATAGAACCCGATTATAACGTGATACGGGCATATGGAGGAGAAGAGGGGATCGAGAAAGCATTCAGTGAACATCCGGATGTACTGGTCCTTGACCTTATGATGCCGGTTATTAACGGATTTGATGTGATTTCAAGATTAAAGGCCGACCCTGTAACAAAAGACATCCCCATTATTATCTGTACGGGAAAAGACCTGACACATGACGATATTCAATTACTGAGCGACAACGTGGTCTCAGTCATGCGAAAGAACATGTTTACAAGCGATGATATCGTACATGAGATCGAGAATTTGCGTTTGATCAAGGGAGAAAAGCAATGACACATATACTGGTTGTTGAAGATAATCCAATGAATATGGAACTTGTAGTGGACCTGCTGGAATCATACGGTTATGAGGTTACCGGTTCCCAGGAAAGTGCCAGGGCACTTGAACTGGTCAAGGAAATGAAGTTCGACCTGATATTACTTGATATGCAGCTTCCGGAAATGGACGGGCTTGAACTGCTGGAAAAGTTCAAGGAGTATCCGGATATGGCAAAAATTCCTATTATTGCAGTGACGGCACATGTTATGAAGGGAGATGAAGAACGATTCATCAAAGCAGGATGTGTCGGGTATATTCCTAAACCTATTGATGTCCACCAGTTCAAATCACAAGTTGCCGGTTATCTTGAAAATTAATACATACAAAATAAGGTACGCACTATCATGCCTGAAAAAGAGTTAAGAACGATCCTTGTCGTGGATGATGAACCGTTGAATGTAGAGCTGATGGAAGCACACCTGGCAAGGGACTATGATGTTAACACAGCGTTCAATGGGAAAGAGGCGCTTGAAAAGATCAAGAACGAGGAACCAGACCTTATTCTTCTTGATATCATGATGCCTGATATTGATGGATATGAGGTTTGCCGGATAATTAAATCTGATCCAAAAACTCAATTTATACCTGTTATACTGGTAACAGCTCTTTCTCAACGTGACGACCGCATTAAAGGTATTGAGGCGGGTGCAGATGATTTTCTAACAAAACCAGTAGACAAGGTGGAACTTGTTACAAGGGTAAAGTCCCTGATGCATATGAAGAACCTGCATGACAATCTTCTTTTTGAGCGTGACAGGCTGGATATGCAAAACCATATACGCAGTATTTTAACTATGCTCATCCCATTATTACTTCAGACGCTTCCTGTTGAGCAAAAACATATCATAGTACACCAGATGACCAATATGGTCGAGAGAACGATATTTGAAAAATATGAAAATGAACTTGAAGAATTGGAACTGGCTAAAGTAGGAGTTTTTCTCTGCAATTTGATGAACCGCCTCGGAGGAGACTTTTTCATTGAGAATGATGGAACTGACACAAAATGCACGATTAAAGGAACCTGTTGTCCATGGGATGTAGAGGAGATCCCGATAAATCCTATCATGTGTAACCTGACAAGAGGGATGTTTTCACAAATCGCAGGAAGGTTGCTTGAAGGTGTAAAGGTAAATGTGCAAAAGACTATCGGGAATGATGATGATTGCTGTCTATTTGAGATAACTGCGAATTAAATTGTGGATTTTAATAAAAAACGATTAACGATACAAGGATAACAGGTGAAAAAAAATGGACACTGAACCTGATGATCGAGAAAAGAACACTGTTACCGGGTCAACTCAATCAATATTTTCAAAATCGGTCACTTTCTTTAAAAATATCCGGGCCAGGAAACTGAAAAGTCTTCCTGCATATGACCCTGCCGTACACGGACCCCTTATTGAATACGAAGTGCCTGAAAAGTACCAGGAAATTGAAAGATACTGGGTAAATGAGCCATATGCTTTCATCAGCATCGTGCAGGAGAAGGAGACTGCTCACTATTATGTGGTCGAGCCTTTCCTTACTGCATTTGAAAAAGAAATGCTGGAGCTGGTATATGACGACCTGCAGGACATCCTGACTCTGAAAGATTCCTCAATAGGAGTTACCAAAGAGGAGGTCCTTATAGGAAAGGCATTATGGCTTTTTGACCGGTATCATGCATCACTTGATGTTCCCGGTATCCATAAGATATTGTATTATCTCAAACGGAATTATATCGGTTATGGAAGAATACATCCCCTGACATTGGACCAGCATATCGAGGATATCTCCTGTGATGGTGTTGGTATCCCGATTTTCCTTTATCATTCAAAATACAGGGATATCGAAACGAACATCTCCTTTTGGGAAACAGAACTCAACTCATTCGTCATCAAACTCTGCCAAAGAGGCGGTAAATATATCTCCCTCGGGGAACCGATGGTAGATGCGACCATGCCGGACGGTTCCAGATTGCAGGCCACTCTTGGCAAAGAGGTGACGACCCGGGGTAGTTCGTTCACGATACGTAAATTCAAAAGTGATCCTATCACTCCTATCGACCTGATATCATTTAATACCTGTAACACCAAAATGCTGGCATATTTCTGGTTTGCCATAGAGAACAAACGAAGTATCCTTTTTGCAGGGGGTACTGCTTCAGGGAAGACATCTATGCTGAACGCTTCATCCCTGTTCATACCGCCTCTCTCCAAAGTGGTATCCATAGAAGATACCCGTGAGATCACATTACATCACGATAACTGGGTCGCCGGTCTTACTCGTGAATCATTTATTTTCGGCGGAACCGGCGAAGTGTCTATGTATGACCTGCTGCGTGCAAACCTGCGGCAGCGTCCTGAATACATTATTGTCGGAGAAGTACGTGGAAAGGAGGCATTGACGCTTTTCCAGGCAATGTCTACCGGTCATACCACCTATTCTACCATGCATGCAGGTGATGTACAGACCGTTGTGACCCGGCTTGAGAACGAACCCATCAATGTGCCGCATATAATGATGCAATCGCTTGATATCCTGTGCATACAGATACACACTTTTGTGCATGATGACCGGGTCAGGCGAACCCAGTCCGTTGTGGAAGTAACAGGACTTGATCCCAAAACAGGTAACATACGCATAAACGAATTATTTTACTGGGACCCTGCAACAGATTTGTTCAGGCACGCGGGGGAATCGCATGTATTGAACAGCATTATGCAATCACGGGGATGGAATACGGAAAGACTCAATACTGAACTTGATAACCGGCAGAGGGTCCTCGACTATATGGTCGAAAAAAAGATGCGGGACTATATCACTGTCTCACTTGTAGTACAGGCATACTCCACAAATCCCAGGAATGTGCTCAAAGCCATTGATGATAACACATTAACGGAGCTGATCTTACAATCGGCCTAGTGCCGGTGCAGGTGGAACAATGAATATCATAGATGGTGCAGCATATCGAATATTTAACCTTATCATCAGGACACATATGGAGAATTACTCCAGGCTCCAGACAAAGATACGGCAGGCACACATCCAGATACCAGTTGTCCAGTATGCGTCCAGAATGCACTTCATTTCCCTATTTGCAGCGACATTTGCAGTGCTTCTTGGATTCTGGATGGTACATGATACCTTGAACAGCATCTCTATTCCTGGAAAAATCTATACGATCGGTCATTTTTTCCACTTGACAAATAATACTATTGTCGATGTATTTGCAATAGCAGCAGCTCTACTGCTTTTCATTATTGTCCAGAAGATCGTCTATTTTACCTATATTCTTATCCCCACTCTTAAATCCAGCATTCGCCAGTCATCTATCGACCAATCCATTCCTCATGCAATTATCTATCTCTATGCATTAAGCCGGGGGGGTATGAATATGCTTGAAATATTCAGGTCTTTAAGTACATACTCCCATATCTACGGTGCGACTGCCAGGGAATTCAATTATATTATACGGGATATAGAATATTTCGGTCATGATCTGCTGACAGCTATCCGCAACGCGAGCACCCGCACAGCATCTGAAAAATTAAGGGATTTTTTTGACGGACTGGTATCTGTGACATCAAGTGGGGGTAATATTACCGCTTACCTGAAAAGTAAATCAGAACAATACCACTACGTTGCCGTAAGGGAACAAAAAATATTCCTGGAAACGCTCGGGGTACTGGCAGAGATATATATCTCTATCTTTGTAGCAGGACCGTTGTTCCTGATAACTATTCTCGTGATACTTGGTTTGATCGGGCCTGCTGCGATCAACATATTAATTGTCCTGATCTATATGGTCATCCCGGTTAGCACGGTAATATACCTGTTGATATTGAGTTTCCTATCAGGACCGAGCGAGAAACCACAAAAAACGTATATTGTGGAAAAAGAACTCAATGTTTTCAAGGATGCACCCGTCAGACTTGCTTTAGAAGAAGAACATAAACACATAGAGTGGATACAGTTCTATGGAAAGGTCTACCGGTTCACAGATATCATTACACATCCGTTGCGGACTATGCGGGATAATGCAGGATATACCTTTTTTTTCAGCGTCCCGCTTGGTTTGATGTATATAGTATATGTAGCATCCATTAAGGGAATCCGTATCAATGCAGTTCAATTCGAGTATATTGACGTTGCCAAGATCAATGCGATAGACGACCATGTCATCCTGGCTTTTTTCATTGTTCTGGTACCTTATATTGTATTTTATGAACTGCATGCCAGACGCATTATGCAGATAGAGGACATGATGCCGGAATTCCTGAAAAGACTGGCAAGTATTAATGAAGCAGGAATATTGCTTGCCGATGCGATAGCCATGGTGGCCGAATCAAAGATCGGGGTATTGCGTGATGAAATAAAAAGAGTGGCGATGGATATCTCATGGGGTTCTTCAACAGCCATGGCGTTAAGCAAGCTTGAATACCGTATTCGGACCGATATCATCACCCGCATTATTACCCTTATTATCAAAGCAAGCGAATCAACCAGTGACATCAGAAGTATCCTGACCATAGCAGCAACAAACGCTGATGTCGAAAAGCAACTGAAAAAGGCACGGTCTACCGAGATGTCGATCTACGTCTTTATCGTCTACATCGCGTTCTTTGTATTCCTGTTCATTGTGTATGTGCTATCTGCATTTTTCCTTCCTACGATCCCTTCACCTGATACAATATCACAATTTCAGATGATCAGCGATTTCGATCTGGAAGAATATATTATGCTGTTCTTCCATGCAGCTATGATCCAGGGATTGTGTTCCGGTTTAATAGCTGGGCAGATGGGGAATGGCAATGTATATTCAGGTATTAAACATTCGGTTATTATGATGTCGGTCGCATATGTTGTATTTACGATATTGATTTAAAAAGAGGGTGTTACTGTATGAAAAATAGGGAAAAAAACACGAAGACCTTCGTTGAAAATTGTAATGCAGTTTCCGAGGTAATCGGGGAACTGTTAATGACCGCGATTGCTGTTTTTGCTTTTGCGATGCTGGCAGTTGTCTTACTTTCATATCAGGGCACGACCATGCCGCATGTGGATATTGACAGCTGGGTAGATATTGATGATGATATTATCAATGTCAGGCATGGTGGCGGGGATATGGTCGAGACCGAGAACATACAGATACTACTGAACCTTAACGGTACCGAGCAGGTACTTACACCGAATGATGTGTATACGATCTTTGGAAGGACCACATGGGAATTAGGGGACATTATCACCATCAATACATCACAGATGTGGAACATATCGATCAACTCAAGTGATTACGTGTAC
>JAMJFV010000065.1 GCA_023544495.1 ANME-2 cluster archaeon | reverse complement strand
TTTCGATAACTTTCAACCTCATATATGTATACATTGTCACCACGTTTCACCCTCTTTTCAAAGCTCATGTAGTGTGCATATGCACACTACAATATTTATTACTTTCGCTAAAGCTAAATTTGAAAAATATGCACACTACAAAGCTCAGAAAAAAAATGCATGAAAGGCTTTTTCATAACATCTATTTAAAATAAAAGTAATCGCAAGCTAGTGTTTATAATTAATAATTTGTTAAAAAATATCGGTTCGATTGTATGTACCAATGATAATAGAATTGGAAGATTTAATATTATTGAGATCAATAAAAAGCAGAATTAGATGAAAGAAAAATACAAATTATGATGTTTTTTACATATATAGTATATAAACTCCGAAATTCGGGTTTTAAGCCAGTCATTTTCTTTTATTGGAACGAGAGATATAAGATTATCGAATTTTAATGATAATGCAGATACGAGATCACCTGTTCTTTCGATTTCAGAGCAAGCATACGCGAAATCTTCAAGAATGATGGCAATATCTATATCAGAATCCATCTTTTGCTTTCCTCTTGCATATGAGCCAAACAACATCACCCCTTTAAGCTTGCTGCCATATTTTTCTTGCAGTCCACCTTTTAGCTCCTGAAGGATGTCATTAATAGGTTCTTTGGTTCCAACATTTGTGGATTGTTTAGCTGTCAATCAATTTCCTCAGCTTTTTATCAGATTCTTCTAATATATATTTCAACATAGTTATATTATTGTACTTGAATTGTTCATAACCCATCCAATAGCCCCGGTCAACATGAATCAAAACGCCTGGCTGCCACCCTGCCGCCCTCAAGGACTGCGGTGGCAGGGTCAGTAATACAAAAGGTTGTTATTGTGCTGCATCACCCATCCCCTGGCCTGTCATAATCCCCGATGATATCCCATAGATTGCCTCGTGTACCGGCACAGGATAGCAGCTTCATATCCTGATCTGTATTTTTGATTACGTCGATGGTACGGAACTTGCACTCAGTCCAGATCTTGCTTTTTTGCTCCCGCCCACAATATTTGGTTTTTGCGGCTCAAAAGTCACGTCTGCCAGTGTCGCCACCTCATCACCGAACGCATCTGATATCTAAAGTACAGAGCATCCAAAGGCATCAGTCCAGGGGGGGCGTGCGAGTGGATGTAAGATGTTGCATAGGTGTAGGGTTAAATAAATAAAGTGCACCGACCGGGATTCGAACCCGGGTAGTGGGCTTGGAAGGCCCAAGTCATAGCCGCTAGACCATCGGTGCGCCCTGGAATGGTACTTCCAGTATAGCGTAATCCAATTTAATGGTTTCGTCATGAATAACTGCGAACAGGTTTGCAGTTTAAATAAATGTTATATGTCAAGTACTCATTGTATCGTATCGGGACAATATCCCTTACAGATAAAAGTATGAATACACCAAAGGAGATGAGTACGTTGAACATTCGGAATATATCCAGCAGTCTGCTGGTTCTGATAGCGCTGGTCGTTATTGCTGGAACAGCATCTGCATATTTTGTACAGTCCTCCTCAGCCGGAACGGCAACTTCAGGCAGCGGGGATGATATCAAGGTAAATACCATTAATGTGGGCGGCACAGGTACGGTCAGCATGAGCCCTGACGAAGCTTTCGTATACCTGGGCGTGCAGACCCAGTCAGAGAATGCACAGAGTGCCCAGCAGGAAAATGCCGCGAAGATGGAGAAGGTAATCAATGCACTGAAAAGTGCAGGTATTTCAGAGGATGATATGGAAACCTCGGGTTATAGTATATACCCCATGAGGAATTATGAAAAGCCAGATCCGACCATAACCGGCTATACAGTCTCAAACCAGCTTAAAGTGACTGTGAAGAAAATCGATAACGTGGGCGACGTGATAGATGTAGCTGTTGATGCAGGAGCAAATGAAGTCCAGGGCGTAAGTTTTACTCTGTCTGATACGGCGCAACAGGACGCAAGGAAACTGGCACTTGAAAATGCAGTGAAAGCTGCCAGGGCAGATGCTGATAACCTTGCTCAGGCTCTTGATGTAGCTATATCGGGCCCCCTTGAAATCACAACCAGCGGTGGCAATATCCCAATACCATATCCTATGCCGTTAGCTGATATGGCCTATGCGGAAAATGCAGCCAGGACACCTACCCCTATCCAGCCCGGGGACGTGAGCGTTACTGCATATGTGCAGGTGATATACCAGTTCGCATAAGTCCTGGTACATTATATATGGAACAGGGAAGTAGTTTTGAAAAAAGCTTTCCTCTTTCACTTTTTTTTAACAACGTCCAAACGATAGGCTTAAAAAAAAAGCCACACCACAAATTTTGTTAGAATGATTCCGACCAAACATGGTTCATGGAGGTATAATTGTGGTTAAATTACAAATTAAAGGATTAATTGTAATAATGTTCATCATTGCAGTTATTTATTTCTCTGGCTGTACGGCTCCGGAAGACGAAGGGGTCAAAGATTCAAGTTCAGGTTATCCCAGAAACATAATCTGATATATAGCCGGCAAATTCGTCAAAATCGTCTAACTTTTCAGTCAAAAATGTATACAGCAATTCCAAGTCCACGTCTTCATAGGCATGAACGAGAATATTCCTAAATCCAGCAGCATTTGATAAATCCACTGAAAAAGTCTCTGGCAAGATTCCTTCCCTCCCGATTATCAGAAAAACACTCCTGTAATCTTCAGGTCTTTCATATCCCTCTTCTGAAATAATGATCTCACCAATGTCTATAGCGGTTTCAATGGCAAGATGAAAATTCCTCTCTACTGAACTGCGAAGCTCATAATTGTTTTCAAGGGTCTTCATATCGGTATTTCTTACGGATTTCAGATATCTTACATACTTCTGCATGTAATTAAGTTTCCTGATTATCTTATCTCTTGCAGGCATTTATGACAATCCTTTTTTCGTCACTCTTGTTAAAAATGACCTGTTTAAGAAATCTTCGTGATGTTTCCGGTCCAGGTACCTTGACATTATTTTCTGCTCAACATCAAGTTTAACATCTCTGTCCCTGACATATACTGGCATATTTACTTTTATAACCTCAAAATTTAGAACTGGAGGAGCATGGTTCATTATTACCAGATCTATCCTATCACTCTTAAGCAAGGTACTCAATCCTGAAATAAGTTCAAGTCGTTTTTGGTTCTGTTCCTGTTTAGAAAGACCATTATTCAGGTAAACCGCTATGTCGATATCACTGAGCTTACCATCGTTAGCCCTGGCCGTTGAACCAAATAAGTAAGCCAGCCCGACATATTCCAGATGTTTGAAAAACTCTTCAAGTATTTGGGCAACATGTTCATGCTTTGTATTGCGGACGACAGTCCCTGTTTTCATGAGATTCAAAATCCTTACTGTTTGAACATTTTATCTGTTTACTTGTTTATATAATATGTCATGTTAAATGGTACTGCTCCTTGAATGTACGCTTAATAAGGAAAACCATTTCAGCCGGAATCAGGATAAAAAGTCGGTACAACGTCTAGCTGACAATAGTTGGGAGAGAACCTTATATCTTTGAGCCCTTGTAAAAATTATGTATTCACCGCATAGTCGCAGAGGACACAAAGTATATTGATGGTGAATAGTTTATCGATGGCTTCAAGTATACAGATTATGCAGAGTTTTAAAATGAATATATAGTATCATTTTTTACCCGGACTATATCTTACTCCGTGTACTTTTTCGTGACATTTCACACACAATGAAGTAAGATTATCAGTCCGGTTCTTGCCACCTTTTGACCTCGACATTTTGTGGTGTACTTCTTCGGCGGGCTGACCGCATATGGTACACACAAATCCATCCCTTGTCATGGTTCTATGCCTCTGTATATTGGGCAGTGGGCCAGTGTGTGTCCCTCCCTCAAAAGGCCAGCGCTCAAGCAGGTCAATCCATTTGTCCAGTGCTTTCTCCTGCCCGCGATCAGTGATACCCCAGTACTGGATTTGGTCAATGAACCCTAATAGTTCATGATAACCCTGGTAACTGGTGGCAAGTTCTGCTTTCTTGCTCAGGAACAACTTGGTAAGATGCTTTATCCTGGCATGGTATTTCATACTTTTTTTCAGGTCTATATCTTTTATTCGAGACATAACAGGTTGAGCTAATGAAGAAATCCTCACTACGTTGGGATTAACTTTACTACATAAAGTCATACTATCTGTCGTAACATAAAAATGTTTTCATGGATTTCGCCCATTTTAGAAAAGGTTAATAAATTACAATTAATATTTTTTATGTATGGGGAATTTCACAGGTTTGGATTATACAAAAAAAGAACATTTCCGTTGCCAGTTGATATCCTGGAGTGAGGCGGCGAGTATGGCTCGTGAACTGGCGCGCAAGGTATATACCTCCACGTTTGAACCGGAGATTATTGTTGCCATCGGCAGGGGAGGTTATGTACCTGCGCGGGTGGTATGCGATTACCTGCTGTTCCGCGACCTCACCACGATAAAAATGGAGCATTGGGGGGTAGCAGCCACGATTGATGACATGGCCCATATACGGTTCGGCCTGTCCACTGATATATCGAATATGCGGGTACTGCTGGTGGACGATATCACAGATACCGGTGATACACTACTGGGGGCACTTGATTATATCAGGGAATGCCAGCCATCTGAAGTGCAAACGGCCGTGCTGCAACATAAGATCTGCTCGTCCTATGTACCTGATTACTATGCACGCAAGATCGTGAAATGGCGCTGGGTCATATATCCCTGGGCAATGTTCGAGGACCTGTCAGGATTCATTAACAGGATAACTGGTGAAGATTGGCAGCCAGCAAATGTGATCCAGCACCGGCTGTTGCATGATCTCCAGCTTTCAATGGGCATCACTAAACTGGAACGTATCCTTGAAGATATGGAAATGCAGGAAATGATCGAGAGTACTTTCGATAAGGGGAGAATGGTCTACAGGAATTCGGTTAGTACTGCCCGCCCTTAAGGAATTTTATATATCCAGCCATAGGTGTCAGGTATCTCTCCGTACTGTATGCGCGTTATCTCATCGAATAGCCGGTTTGCAATTGGACCAATGTTACCGTCATTGATATTGATAACAGTGTCCTTATACTGTATCTCGCCCACGGGTGATATGACGGCCGCGGTACCAGTACCAAATACCTCATGGAGCTGGCCCTGCTTTGAAGCTTCTATAACCTCGTCAATAGTGATGCGCTTCTCCTGCACGTTCATGCCCCACGATTTCGTAAGTCTGAGTGCACTGTCCCTGGTAATCCCGGGCAGGATAGACCCTTCCAGGGGCGGAGTTATCACCATATCGTCTATTACAAAGAAGATATTCATGGTCCCCACTTCATCGATGTACCTGTGATGCTCACCATCCAGCCACAATACCTGGGTGAACCCTTTTTCCTGAGCTATGTGTGCAGGCAACAGACTAGCCGCATAGTTACCAGACGTTTTTGCCTCACCTACACCACCCTTTACTGCCCGGACATATTCATCAAGAACCAGCAGGCTGACTGGATTAAAACCTTCCTTGTAGTATGCACCAACAGGCGAAAGGATGATCATGAAGCGATAGGTACGGGATGGATGGACACCAAGGAAGCTATCAGTGCCAAAGACAAAGGGCCTGATGTACAGGGAATATCCTTTTGAGGTGGGAATCCAGTCCCTGTCCAGTTTGATCAGTTCGGTCATGGCATCCATGAATATATCCCGGTCGATCTCAGGGATGCACATCCTCACGTTAGAACGGTTCATTCGTTCCAGATTTTTCTCTGGCCGGAATATGTTAATGCTACCGTCTTTGGCATGAAAAGCCTTGAGTCCTTCAAATACTGCCTGAGCATAGTGGAGTGTACACATGGCAGGTTCGAATTCTATCTTTCCATAAGGTTCTATCCTGGGATTTACCCATTTGCCGTTCTCGTAATCCATACTGAACATATGGTCGGTAAAAACCTCACCAAAGCCTAACGTGTCAAAGTCAACTTCTGATATATGGCTGTTTTTGGTCCTTGTGATATTGATGTCTGACATAATTTCAGCCCCCTGATAATGTTGAAAGTTACCGGTATCCTATTGCCAATACCAAGCATTAAAGATTATGGATTGGATATTGGTAAAACGATGACGGTCAAACAGGCAAATATGTGGCTATTATCGGCAAAATCAATATAAGGATCATAAAATCTGAAAAACCTTTTATTATATTATATTCAATAGAACCGACAATTGAAATGTACCGGTTTATCGAGGGAATTACATGTTTACGATAAAGAACCATCTGGAAAAGCGTAACGGTCACCTTACCATAGGAGGGGTTGATACTGTCGACCTTGTTGAAGAGTACGGGACACCACTGTATGTGACGAACGAGCAGCGTGTCAGGGACAACTTCCGCAGGTACAACGAGGCATTCCCTGATGCAGACTTGTACTATGCCGCCAAGGCCAACGGTAACTTTACCATCCTGCGTATTCTTGCACAGGAAGGCGCTGGAGCAGACGTATTTGGGGATGGAGAGCTTTACATGGCACTGCTTGCAGGTATCCCGAGGGAGAAAATACTTTTTAACGGCAACTCCAAGACTGACAGGGAACTGGAAATGGCTGTGGAGACAGGGGTCAGGATTTCAGTGGATTCCCTTGACGAACTGAATACCTTGAGCCGGATTGCCAAATCCCGGAACAGTATTGTAAATATTGCCTTCAGGGTGAATCCCGATGTATCCCCCGATACACACCCCAAGATAAGTACAGGTCTTAAAACTTCCAAGTTCGGGGTACCGCACCAGGAGGTTGTGGCTGCATACATGGAAGCAGTAGAACTGGAAGGGGTAAATCCCATTGGTATGCACTGTCATATCGGCAGCCAGATACTGGATACATCACCTTTCAGAGAGACAATCAACCGTATGATGGACCTGGTCGAACAGGTAAAAAGGCTGGGCGTGGAACTGGAGTTCCTGGATATGGGTTCGGGCCTGGGGATACCCTACAAGAAGGGCGAACCTGCACCTACGCCGCAAGACCTGGCAGCCGTTGTGCTCCCTATCTTTAAGAAGCGTTCAAAGGCTATTGGTGTTGACCTGAAACTGATAATCGAACCCGGACGGTATATTGTAGGTGATACAACAATACTGTTGACTTCTGTCAATACAATGAAGCATGCCGCAAAAAAGTTCGTGGGTGTAGACGCGGGGTTAAACCTGTTGATAAGACCTGCTTTGTACGACAGTTATCATCATGTAGTGGTGGCTAATAAAGTAGATGTTCAGGTATCAAGCCTTTATACTGTGGTCGGCCCCATATGCGAGACCGGAGATATTCTCGCCCGCGAAAGGGAATTGCCTCAGGTTGAGAAAGGTGATATCATAGCCATCCTTGATGCCGGTGCATATGGATTTAGCATGAGCAGTCAATATAACGGAAGACCAAGATGCGCAGAAGTGCTGGTCAATAAAGATAAGGTAGATGTTATAAGGAAGGCTGAGACCTATGACGACCTGTTGGCAAACCAGCTTGTCCCTGCACGGTTCCTTTAGGGGAAGGGCAGGTGGTTTGTTTTGTGGTCTCCTTCCTGAAACGGGTAACATTACGACAAATATAAATGTGTAAAAAGGAATTGTGGTTAGCACATTTCAGGGTTAACAGTAAAATCACATGTATTGGAGAGAAAATATTTGGCAGTAATAGTAGACAGATTTAAATGCGGATATTGTGGTGCATGTGTCAGTGTATGCCCTACAGGTGCCCTTGAATTGATGGAAACCTGGATAGAAGTAGACGATTCCTGCAATAATTGCAGGATTTGTGTAAAAATATGTCCGGTGGGTGCGCTGGAGGTATCCAAATGAAAGACCGATATGATGTTATCGTGGTGGGTGCAGGGCCTGGCGGTTCAATGACTGCAAGGACTGCAGCTCTTGAGGGACTGGATGTACTGCTTATCGAAAAGCGGCAGCAGATAGGTGACCCCGTACGATGTGCCGAGGGCGTGAATAAGGAATATCTTAAAGAATATATCAAGCCTGACCCTGCCTGGATATCAGCTGAGGTCAAGGGTTCAAAGATATACTCACCTGATGGTACTCTTGTAGAGATGAGTGAGGAACTATCCGGTGCTGAAGTAGGATATGTGCTGGAACGTAAGGTGTTCGACCGGGCACTGGCCAGGGAGGCTGCACTGGCAGGGGCCGAAGTTATGATCAAGACCAGAGCCACGGGATTATTGATTGAAGATGGTTTTGTTAAAGGTATACAAGCTGAACATATGGGTAATCAGTATACGATAAAAGCAGATATCGTGATAGGTGCAGATGGTGTTGAGTCCAAAGTGGGACGCTGGGCCGGAATTGATACCACGTTAAAACCAAGGGATATGTGTACCTGTGCTCAGTATGTTATTACGGACTTTACTATTGACCCGGATTTTTGCGAGTTCTTCCTCGGGAATAAGATCGCTCCCGTGGGTTATGTCTGGGTATTCCCGAAAGGGAGTAATTTGGCTAATGTTGGAATTGGCATAACTGGTCATATGTCAGGTAAAGGCAAGGCATTGGAACTGCTGGATGAGTTCATTCATAAGCGTTTTCCTGATTGTAGGAAGATTGAACTGATAGTAGGAGGTGTGCCTGTATGCGGTTCAATTGATCGGACAGTTGCCAACGGACTTATGCTTGTTGGAGATGCTGCACGCCAATCAGACCCGGTGACAGGTGGCGGGATATTTAATGCCATGTGGGCCGGGGACATAGCCGGGAAAGTGGCTGCCAATGCTATCAGACGCTCAGATGTGTCTGCTGAATCTTTGCAGGAGTATGAGAAGGCATGGCGTGCTGAACTGGGGCGTGACCTCAATATGAGCCTCGTGGTCAAGGAAAGGTTCACCAGAATGACGGACGATGAACTGAACACGCTGGCTCATTCCCTTGAAGGAGTTGACCTGCGCAGTACTACTCTTATCGGATTGGTGTGGGCTTTATTCAAAGCCAATAAGAAACTATTATGGGATTTGAGGAGTATATTCTCAGGTATCAAGGATATTGAGAGTGAGGTCAAAAGGGAGGTATATTTATGAGCAATGCAGATTTTGAGCCAAAGGCGGGTTCACTTTTATTTAGTAACCTGAAAGATAAAGGTACGATCATCCTGGCAGCCAATCTCAGGATCGGACTGGTGAACAGGGGAATTTTCCGGGCAGCTAAGGATATGGATGCTGCGCTTATTGTTGAACTTGCCAGGTCTGAAAGTGACCTGGAAAGGGGTTATACAGGCCAGACACCTGCCGATTTCGCACGAATGGCCAAAGAGGCAGCACGAGATGTGGGATTTGACATCTGGGCTTTGCATGCAGACCATATAGGTATCAAGAAGGGAACACCTGAGGATATTGAGGGTACCAAGGAACTGGTGAGCGCACAGATTGATGCAGGATTTACTTCGTTTGCAATTGATGCGTCCCATCTGTTCAATTTTCAAGGTGGCGACCTGCGAGAGGAACTGGCAGGTAATATCAATGCCACCACTGAAGTAGCAAAGCACATCGAAGAAAGGATAGCAGGCAGGGAGTACGGCCTTGAAGTAGAGGTCGGTGAGATAGGACGGGAGGACGAATCAGGCAGGGTACTTACCAGACCTGAGGAAGCAGTTACCTTCATCAGGGCACTGAACGAGAACGGTATCAAACCTCATGTGCTGGCTATTGCCAACGGCAGCGCACACGGCAATACCTATGATGCCCTGGGCAACATTATTGAGCAGGTATCTATCGACATTCCACAAACTATGGCAGTTGCCAGGGCATTGAGGGACAATAACCTGGAGGTGAGGATTGCCCAGCACGGTATTAC
>JAMJFV010000064.1:3384-9875 GCA_023544495.1 ANME-2 cluster archaeon | reverse complement strand
TGAACATCCAGACCATGGGCATGGTTGTGACCTGCCCGCCTGTGATGCTGTTGATCTCATACTGGCGGCGGGCCGGCAGTCGTTCCTGGTAGATGCGCCTGGCAAGTATTCCCACTACCATTGACCGGATCGCAGTATCAGGTAAACTGCTGATATCTATTATTGCGGTCCTGCCCGGCCTGATGACATCATGGAGCCCGGAACCTTCCTTTTCAAATATTCCCCATTTTGCAGCAGCGCTAAGGTAATTGCATGCTGCCTGTTTTGTATCTGAGTGTGCATGGACATCGTTCCGGATACACTCCAGCAGATCATTAAGAGAGTACACACTTGCATCTTCCTTCAAGTGCTGCACGGTCCTGATGAGCATAATGCCAAGGGGATGGACCGGACTCACGTCAAACAGGGAACACCAGTCCGAACCAGAGAGGTCACTGATAGGGATGGACAGAGGGGTGGCATCGATTCCCATAGTGCGATATGCCTCAAGGTTATTTTCCGGGACGAACACCTGAACATCCTGTGCTTCTGGCTTAAGGTTCCAGCCGGATAATATCTGCTCTTCTTTTGTGTTGGCATACCCAAGAGTCCAGAAGATACCCATACTATCGATTATAACCGAAGCAATGTTATCTGAGACAGGAGACCGCTGCTGTGCCAGTTCCTCAACCAGCGTGCCCATGGTGTATGACTTTCCGTACCCTCGTTTGCCGCATATCAGCACTGCATGGGGTTTCAGACAGTCCACATACACATCAGAACCGGTAGAGCCGTCAATGGCAAGATACCTGCCCACCCTGAGCACACCCTGCCGCGTGCCCTTATCACGCCTGCCCAGGATGTATTGTTTATCGGTCACTCCGGTGCGGGTAAGGTCAAAACCTTCTACTTGATTCATTCAGCCCCTATGACTGGATATAGAATGCTTAACTATTTTGGAATGCACCTGAGGGTGATGCAGCTATGGCTCGGACTCTGATGTGAGTTTTTTAACCCGTTTCCTCACCGACCCGCTATGGTTCTTTTCCCACTCAAATCTCACTTTGGCATCCCCCAGCATGGGCAGCAGTTCGTCCAGCCTGGATCGGATCTCATCCAGATGTTCGTGCCCCTCGCGGGTGGCTATCTCATGCACCTCAGGGCGTGGGATACCTACATTCTCCATCTTTATCCTGCGCGCGGTATCAGGTCTGGTACGCTGCCCGGTATGAATTGTATCGATAGCATCATTCCACTGGACAGACCATGGCAGGCCCTTCACAGGAGTATGCTTTACCGCAGTCCGGTCCACACCGATGGCACGGACATGGCAGGCCTTCTCACATGCCCCGCAATAGATACATAAGTCCTTTACGACGTCTATCTTCTTATCAGGTGGCACGTACCAGGCATGGGACGGGCACACATTAAAACAACCATGGCATCCGAGGGGGTCGCACTCGACCAGGTTCTTTTCTATTAGTTCAATATCCCCTTCAAAGGGTTTCACTATCTCAACAGCTTCGTAAGGGCACACTTCCCTGCACCAGCCGCACCGGGTGCACTTGTCGTCATCAATTGCAAGAGTACCCGAAATCTTGGGCACCTCTGCCTCCAATTTCCCTTTGACCTTGATTGCATGTTCGGGACAAAAATCCTCACATATCTTACAATAGTCGCATTTGTCCAGGTCAACAAGCAGGTCCTGGAACGGTACAGGATTATCTGGTGTGGGCTCGCGCTCAACCAGCACGAAAGCAGGACACAGAGGAGCGCACAACCCGCAGAAGTTGCACCTGTTCATGTCCACGGAGATCTCGCCCTCCTGCCCTTCCTTGAAGGGTGCCACTTCTTCCTTGGTGGGAAACGTGAGTTCCAGTTTCATGGCATCTTCGGGACAGGCTTTCTCGCACAATAAACACGGCAGGCACTTCTCGTTGATGATCACTTTTGAGTCAAGCCTGGGATAATCCTCTATCTCCAGTATATCCTCACCATCAACATCCATCCGTACAGCCTTCACCGGACAAAAGGAAGCACACATACCGCAAAAGGTGCACTTTGTCTGGTCGATAATGACCGGAGGTGCATCCATACCAGTAGCTATCTCTATGAGAGGGCCTGCCTCTATAGCCTTGACCGGGCATATATCGATACATATCCCGCAGCCGTTGCACCGCTTGTAGTCGTAGTCCAGTGTCTTCTTTGAACCATCAGTGGTCTGGGTGTAGATGAAATGGGTATCCCTGATGTCCATGTCCACTGTTACTTCAAGGAAGCCGTCCGGGGGTTCTGGTCTGGAATTGTCTGCCATTCTTCCGTGTATTGAATAATGTAAAAACTATATAAATTTAGTAGCTAATGAGGTATTCAGGGTCAGAACGTCCCGGATGATAAATGGTAGTGATGACAGCCAAACGTGCCGGTAGTCGGCCTTTTTACCAGAATATCGTAAAACTTTAACTAATATGGCACCTTTGATCATATGAAGGGGGTTGAAATGGTGCCTGCACCGGGAGTATATCTGTACTTCGCTCCACCCAACGAATCCATATGATGAGCTCCTGACAGGGAGATGTTGAAATGGGGAAAGAGACTACCAGTTTCGACTATGAAGATGAAAGAAGGAACTTCACGTGGGATGTACCCGCAGACTACAATTTTGTTGACGTTATCAGAGGGTGGGCGCAGGATAAGAAGAAACTGATCGCAGTTACCCAGCATCCTGACGGCAGTGCTGAGGAGATGTCATACCGGGAAATATGGGACAATGCCTTGCAATTTGGCACTATTCTCATAAAGAATTAAGAAGGTTCAAGATTGCCAGGATCTTGAGAGAAGCGTTCGAGCAGAATGGTGTTCTTTCACAGGCAGATGTGGCAGAGATGCTGGGTGTCAGTACAGGAACGGTCAGTAAGGACATCATAGAGTATCAGATTGAGAATCAGGTTGTTTCGAGTTCAATCAATGAATATTATATAAGTAATGAGTTATGAGATAAGAATTTATTTAAGGTTATGACAATCTACTTTATGAGGGAATCAGATGAAAGTGATTCATTATACTGCAAAAGTGCTAAATGACGGGCATCTATCTTTACAGGAAAACGTCAAGAAAGAAATGGGTTTAGCAGTAAATAGTACTGTGAAGATCACCCTGGAAAAGACTATTCACAGGGATGAGGCCGTCGATGCTTTCGGTGTATGGTCCAAAGAGGTGACATTAAAGACGGAATTGAATATGTTGAGGACATAAGGGCCGGATGGGATGAGAGAACTAAGAGGATAAATAATGCTGCTTACAGGACTGAACTTCCTGATACCATAATTGCGGCAAAGGCCAATGAATATGTGCTAATATTTACTACTGCTAATCAAAAACATTTCAATATGTTTCAGAGGCTGAATGCATAAAAGAAGTTTGATGTTTTTTTATTGAGAAGGAAACAAAAGTGAAAATTGTATCCATCGTTGGCGCCCGCAACCAGTTCATAAAGTGCGCACCAGTGTCCAGGAAACTGCGTAATGTGAATGATCTTGGGCATGTGTATATACATAACCTGGTGGAGGATTTACAGAATTGTATGTTCCTCAGTAATTTGGTTGATACAAGAAACTCATCAACTGAGGCCTGCAGCAATCTGTTTATTGATGCCGGTTGTAATGGGGATAAGAATAGCCATCCAGCAATATATGGCAGTTGATTTTCATGAAGATCGCAATCATTCTCGGTACCCGCCCTGAGATCATAAAGATGAGCCCCATTATTCGTGAGTGCGAGCGGCGTGGTCTTGATTATTATATCCTGCACACAGGTCAACATTATTCTTTTGAGATGGACCGTGTGTTTTTTGATGAACTCAACCTCCCGTCTGCACGCTACAATCTGGATGTTGGCTCAGGTACCCACGGCCGCCAGACTGCTACCATGTTATCTGGCATCGAGGATATCCTGATGAGGGACGTGCCTGATGTTGTTCTTGTGCAGGGTGATACCAATACCGTACTGGCAGGTACCCTTGCAGCATCCAAACTGCACATCAAAGTCGGGCATGTAGAGGCAGGACTTCGAAGTTTTGACCGCGTTATGCCTGAAGAGACAAACCGGGTGATCGCAGACCATATTTCTGATTATCTTTTTGCACCAACTGAAACCTCACGCCAGTATCTTCTGGAAGAGGGTATCCAGGATGAGCGTATTTTTGTTACAGGCAATACCATTGTGGATGCTGTGTATCAGAACCTTGAGATAGCAAAGGCGAAGGTGGATATTACAGAAAGGCCTGGTCTTGTTGAGGGCGAGTATCTCCTTGCCACTGCACACCGTGTCGAGAATGTAGATGACAGGGGGCGCCTCGCAGGGATTCTTGATGGTTTCAGATGTGTGTATGAGGAATTCGGGATGCTTATCGTGTTTCCAGCACACCCGCGTACGGTAAAGATGATCTCGATATTCGGATTTGATGTGCCATCTGGTGTGCTGATGATCGAACCTCTGGGGTATCTTGAGTTCTTGCAGATTGAAAGCAGTGCCAGGCTTGTTTTGACCGACAGCGGTGGTCTGCAGGAAGAGGCATGCATTCTGGGTGTTGGGTGTGTGACATTGCGAGATAATACGGAGAGGCCTGAGACTGTGAAGGTGCATGCAAATATACTGGTGGGGTGTGATAGTGTGAGGATTGTTGATGGTGTCAGGAAGATGATCAAGAAAGATGGGGATTGGGAGAATCCGTATGGCGATGGGAAGGCGAGTGAAAGAATAGTGGATACCGTAGTAAATCAAGGGCAATATATCCCATGAATAACAATAAAAGAGAAATCAAAACAGCTCTCCATACCCATGTAACTATTGTCCTCCACCGTTGGCTGCGCCCGGCCACCCTTCGGGCAGCGGGTGCAGGGTAAGGTCTTCGAATGACTTTTGTGTTGCAGTTTAACAGCCATACCCCCCTCCTCATCCTCTTTTGCTTCCCGGCTCATGCCCAGCACATGATCCCGGCGATGTTCTTTCATTATTTTTCAGACACAAATGTACAAGGATTTACGCAGATTAGATGTTGCAAATATTCACAATTCATATATTTCAACAGCTACGGCAACAATCCGCCGACACAACAAACTGAATATAAATTTGTTTATACCCAGCAGATATTCACCCCACTATACCATTTTCTTTCTCCATACCCATACAAACACGAACCACCACGGTTGGCTGCACCCGGCCACCCTTCGGGCAGCGGGTGCAGGGTAAAGTGTTCGTATGTCGTTTGTTTTGCATTTTAAGCCATGTCTGGAACTCTATGCTCCATTCTACACTTTTTCTGTGGGGTGCAATATTGCATAATTTTATATTTCAACAACCACAGATGGCATTCCACGCACCTCATCTTTCTATCCACTTCCCTGCCCAACACCCATGAGAAAGATCCAATCCAGCAATAACACTTAAATAACTGCTGCAATATCTAATTACAATCACAAAAACAAATTCAAGAGGATTATTATCTGAAAACTGCGATTGTTCCCGGTATTTGGCCCAAGATCATCAGGATGAGCCCGATGATACGTTAGTTCCGGATGCAGGGGCTGGGTATTGCATATCATACTCAGGCAACCCAGCAGTGAATAAAAACGATTATCAGATCTATTAAAAATTCTGTAAGGAAGTTGATCACAGCGTGAAAATAATATCCATTATCGGCGTCCACCCCCAGTTCATCAAGTGTGCCCCGCTTTCCATGGAACTACGCAAGGAACATGTGCATACCGGGCAGCATTATGAAAAAAGGCCGAATCAGGAGTATATATTTCAACAGTCATGGCGGGGCTCGACATATGCAAAAATGCCCCCGCACAATCTTCACCTCAACCTTGTACATCCTCCGATCAGAGGAATCCGCATTTTGCCTCTCTGCAGGGAATATTTTCCAGAAAAGTTCCTGAAAATTAGCGATACTTCGCAATTCCCGTGTGCATACAATATGGATAGCAATAATAATTAAATAACTGATTGAATATCTATTAATTAAAAAAATACAAAACCCAGAGGAGTATTATTTGAAAAACAAAATCAACCCGGACAACAGACAGAAAATTTTGAAGATGAGTACTTTGAACCGCGAATATGATAGAAGGACTGGCTTTTGCGACACAGCCGGCAGAATCGATCATAATACATAGTGAAAAGGCTACCACAATCTAAAACGTTTATTGTAAATATTAAATAACATTTTACAAGAGACTGCTCCATTCAGTCGCAGTTACCTGATCACATAACGTATAGATTATATACAATAAAAAAATTGTATAAACATCATAAAGTATTCGGATGGTATGGACTTGGTAAAAACCGCTCTCATAACAGGAATAACCGGTCAGGACGGGTCTTATCTTACTGAATTTCTACTTCGGAAAGGATATGAAGTACATGGCATCATAAGAAGAGCGAGTACTTTTAATACCGAACGAATTGACCATCTTTATTTAGACCCTCACAAAGAAGATACGAAGTTA
>JAMJFV010000064.1:0-3376 GCA_023544495.1 ANME-2 cluster archaeon | reverse complement strand
AATACCGAACGAATTGACCATCTTTATTTAGACCCTCACAAAGAAGATACGAAGTTATTCCTGCATTATGGAGACATTTCAGATGCAGGCCAATTGACTAATCTCGTTTACAATATCCAGCCCGATGAGATATATAACCTTGCAGCTCAAAGCCATGTTCGGGTAAGTTTTGACCTGCCTGAATATACCGGGAATATTACAGCTCTTGGAACCACCAGGTTTCTTGAGGCTATCAAGAAAAGTGATGTAGATACAAAATTCTACCAGGCATCAAGCAGTGAGATGTACGGGGACTCACCTCCGCCCCAGAACGAAAATACACCTTTTAGACCAAGAAGTCCATATGCAGCAGCCAAAGTTTATTCTTTCTGGATGACAGCGAATTACCGTGAAGCATATAACATGTTCGCATGTAATGGTATTTTATTCAATCATGAATCTCCCAGGAGGGGGGAAACTTTTGTTACACGAAAGATTACCATGGCGCTGGCCAGGATAAAACTTGGTTTGCAGGATAAACTTTACCTGGGAAATTTAGAAGCAAAACGTGATTGGGGCTATGCCAGGGATTTTGTGGAAGCTATGTGGTTGATGTTACAGCAGGAAAAACCTGATGATTATGTCATTGCTACGGGAGAAACCCATTCTGTTAAAGAGTTCCTGGATGAGGCCTTCAACTATGCCGGGTTGGACTGGCATGAATATGTAGAGATTGACCCCCGCTATTTACGACCCACAGAAGTGGATGTCCTGATAGGTGTTCCGGATAAAGCAAAGCAAAAATTGGGATGGGAACCAAAGATTGGATTTAAAGAACTGGTAAGATTAATGGTTGATGCCGACCTCGAAAAAGAAGAGCTGCGGCAAAACGGTTATGCTAATCACAAAAGGGATGGAAATTATGTCGTACCTTGAGGATAAAAGGATTACTGTTACCGGAGGCGGAGGATTCCTAGGGAAGTATGTGGTTAAGAAGTTGCAGGATAGAGGATGCGATGATATTTTCATTCCCCGAAGGAAAGACTATGATCTTGTGAATATGGATGATGTAAAGCGCTTATATACGGATGCTGAGCCTGATATTGTAATACATCTTGCTGCCGTGGTAGGTGGTATCGGCGCTAACAGCCTGAACCCGGGCAAATTCTTTTATGATAATCTGATGATGGGAGTGCAGCTGATAGAACAGGGTCGGCTGCACGGTCTTGATAAGTTTGTGGCCATCGGTACTATATGCTCTTATCCTAAATTCACCCCGGTCCCTTTCAGGGAGGATGACCTGTGGAACGGCTATCCGGAAGATACGAACGCACCGTATGGGCTGGCTAAGAAGATGTTGCTGGTACAGTCACAGGCCTACCGGCAGCAGTACGGGTTCAATTCCATTTTCCTGCTGCTCGTGAACCTTTACGGTCCCGGTGATAATTTCGATCCCTGCTGTTCCCATGTGATCCCTGCATTGATCAGGAAGTGTTTTGATGCAATTGAGAACGGTGAGGATGAGATCGTTGTATGGGGGACCGGGAATGCTACACGCGAGTTTGTCTATGTTGAAGATGCTTCCGAGGCGATCGTACTGGCTGCCGAAAATTATAATAAGAGCGAACCGGTGAATATCGGGGCCGGATTTGAGATATCGATAAAAGAGCTTGTGGACCTGATCGTGGAGATGACCGGATTTAATGGAACGGTTATCTGGGATACTACAAAGCCTGATGGACAGCTGAGGAGATGTCTGGATACTTTAAAGGCCGAAAAGGAGTTCGGGTTCAGGGCTAAATATAAATTTGAAGACGGATTAAAAAATATGATTGATTGGTACAGAAAAACAAGGGATTGACGTTTTATTGAAAAATGATTACATGAATCCTCTATCCACGCAATGATTTATTACATTAATTTGACAACCTGGATATGGATGTGAGGTATGATAGTGGGAACTATGAGACACGATTTGAACCAGCTGGTAAAAGACAAGGGTACAAGAAGCTGTATAGAGTGCGGTTCATCCGAACTTGATCATTTTAACAGGGTGTATATTCAGGGGGAGTTGTTCTCGTTTCCGTATTGCAGACAGTGCGGTCTTGTGCAGTGGCATGTTGTGTCCTGTTTCCACCTGACCCTTGAAAAGTTGTATGACCTTTTTCTCCAGCTTGCCGATGAACTTGAGTTACCTGAAGATAAGATCTTGGTCGGCCTTGAATATATTAGAAAGAGAAAAGGGGATGAAGGTTATTCCAATGATGTTGTTATTTTAAAAGAGTTCTTTGGTATAGTATGAAAATGTACATTTCAACTATGGAAAGTATTGTGTGATGATCAATGATCGAAGATAATGATTTTGAACTGGTGATAAGGCCGCAAAAAGGTCTGTTCTCAATAGACCTGCAGGAACTGATGCACTACAGGGAACTGCTGTATTTCCTTACCTGGCGGGAGATCAAGGTGCGATATAAACAGACGGTAATGGGTGCATCCTGGGCATTATTGCAGCCGCTGTTCACCATGATCGTATTCACATTGATATTCGGAGGACTGGCAAAGATGCCGTCTGAAGGTATTCCCTATCCAGTGTTCTCGTATTCGGGACTGCTGTTGTGGATATATTTCTCAAATTCCCTGAGCCTTTCAGGGAATAGTCTTGTGGGTAATTCTGCCCTCATTTCCAAGATATATTTCCCCAGGCTGTTCATTCCGACGAGTGCCTGCCTATCGGGTCTGGTGGATTATGTAATCGCGTTAGTGATCCTGATATTTATGATGGTATATTACAACATGCTGCCCAATATCAATATCATTTTATTGCCTGTGCTTGTGTTCACAACGTTGATCCTCGCATCCGGGATCGGATACTGGCTGTCCTCGATCAGTGTGAAGTACAGGGATGTGCATTTCATCTTACCGTTCTTTATCCAGCTGTTCATGTTTGCATCGCCGGTAATCTATCCCTCCAACATCGTGGGAGAAAAGTACCAGTGGTTGTTGTACCTGAATCCCATGACCGGGTTGATAGATGCGCACCGTGCGGTCCTGCTGGGGCATCTGTCTGTGAATTTTCTGACGCTTGGATTTTCAGTGGTGATGTCGATATTCATATTCTTAACCGGAATCATGTATCTGAAAAATACTGAACGATATTTTGCTGACCTGATATGACAAACATCGATTCTATTTCTGGTATGAAGGGACGGGAGATCGATGAGATATTCGATGATATCTTGAAGTTCACGGAGATCGAACAGTTCCTGGATACGCCGGTGAAGCGGTATTCAGCGGTATGTATGAATGCCCAGAGTTGCGCCTCTGGAGGGCGCACACACGTATGCCGCATCATACGTGGATTGGCGCATATGGAACCTGAGATACTGCTGGTGGA
>JAMJFV010000063.1 GCA_023544495.1 ANME-2 cluster archaeon | reverse complement strand
TACCATGACCTACAGGCTGGTCGTTAAGGAAATCGCACAAAAGCATGGCCTGTATGCCTCATTCATGCCGAAACCCATTTTTGGCCAGAATGGAAGCGGTATGCATACGCACCAGAGCCTTTTCAAGGGAAGTTCCAATGCATTTTACGATTCCAAAGAAAAGTACAACCTTTCAAAGATCGGTAAAAATTATATTGCAGGCATCCTGAAACACTCTTATGAAATGTGTTCCGTACTGGCTCAGACCGTGAACAGCTACAAGCGCCTGGTGCCCGGATATGAGGCTCCGGTCTATGTGGCATGGGCCAACAGGAACCGCAGCGCCCTTGTAAGAGTACCAATGTACAAACCAGGTAAGGAACTGGCAACAAGAATGGAACTGCGCTGTCCGGACCCTGCATGCAATCCCTACCTGGCATTCTCTGTGATGCTGGCTGCCGGTCTTGAGGGTATCGAGAAAGGATATGAACTTGAAGACCCGGTGGAGAAGAACATCTTTGCAATGAGTAAGGCTGAGATGAAGAGTGCCGGTATCAAATCACTTCCATCCAACCTGAAGGAAGCTATCGATGCTACTGAGCAGAGCGAACTCGTCCGCAAAGCTCTGGGTGACCATATCTTTGACAGGTTCATTGAGATCAAGAACCGGGAATGGGATGATTACAGGATACAGGTAACTCCCTATGAGATGGAAAAATACCTGAGTGTCTTGTAAAAATTAAATAATTCAACCATTCGATGATGTCTCATTATGCGATGTTTCTTGGTTGTACTATACCTGCTCGATTTCCATTCATGGAGAAATCCATCAGAATGGTACTTTCTGAGCTTGGCATACAAACAACCGACCTGGAAGGCACCACGTGTTGCCCTACCAAATCCATAGCCAAGGTCATAGGAAGTAAAACCTGGCATTTAACAGGTGCACGCAACCTGGCACTGGCAGAAGCAGCAGGACTGGATATCCTGACTCCCTGCAATGGCTGTTTCAGCAGTCTTAAGTCCGTGGTCACTGACCTGAACATGGACCTTAATCTGCGTGATTCCGTGAACCAGGAACTGGGACGTGTCGGCCTGGAATATACGGGTAAGGTTAACGTAAAACACCTTGTGCAGGTACTTCATGATGATGTTACGGCTGCAGAGATCAAGAAAAGGGTTGTAAAACCATTCACTGGAATGAAACTGGCAGTACATTATGGCTGTCATATGGTGCGTCCCAGTAGCGCTATCCACTTTGATGACCCCAACCGTCCCAGTAAGTTTGATGTACTGGTCCAGGCTACAGGTGCCCGAAGTGTTGATTACTTAACCAAGATGATGTGCTGCGGAAATGACTTGAACACAGCAGGAGAATCCGATGGTGCTATTGCTATGTCAAGGGAGAAACTGCTTGAGACCCAAAGGATAGCTGATGGAATGACCATGGCATGTCCTGCATGTTTTACCCAGTATGACAGCAAGCAGTACCTGATGCAAAAAAGCGGGGAACATATTGATCTGCCCATTATATATTTGACTGAATTGCTTGGACTTAGTTTTGGTTTTTCTCCGGAGGAGATGGGCAAAAATATGCACAGGGTCGATACCACACCATTTTTAGAAAAATGGGAGCAGAGAACAGCGTATCTGGAAGAAGTAAGAAATGCCTTTGACCTTGATATGCTTGATAGGTGTTACCAGTGCGGAGCATGCTTGGATGATTGTCCTGTGGTCAAGATAAATCCGGATTTTAATCCCAACCGGGTTATTGGTGATATTCTGGCGGGGAAGATGGAAGATGTATTGAGTGGTCCTGATGTCTGGCGATGTGTTAGTTGTTATACCTGCTTTGAACTATGTCCCCAGAAGTTTGGTATGAACAAGGTTTTCGAACGTTTAAAGCAGTTAACCTACCAGATGAATATAACACCAGAGGGTGTGGACGGGGGTATCAGGATGTTATTGGAGACTGGTCGGTTGGGTGAGCCTACAGCCATGAGAAAGAAATTAAAAATACCTGAACTCCCCAAGGGCGGGAGCAATGATCTGAGAATACTGTTAGAATTAGATGAGGAAGATGAGAGCCAATGAGATGTAATACTCGAATACCAAGCGGATGTGCGATATCGGGAATGATGTGCGAAAGTGGCGATAGAGTGGATGGCTCAGCAATTATAAAATCCATTGCCCTGATGCATGATAGGTCCAATGGACTTGGCGGTGGTTTTGCAGCTTATGGTATCTATCCCAGGCGTGCAGACCAGTATGCATTCCATATGATGTTCGATGACTTTGCTGCCAAAGAGAATTTTGATGAGTATGTCAAAGACCATTTTATTGTCGAGAGGGATGAGGTCATACCAACCAGTCCATTTGGTAATATTACCAGTCCTCCGGTATTATGGAGATATTTCCTGAATGTAGACGAGAAGAAACTGGAGTTCGTGGAAGACAGGGAATATGTGGTCAATAAGGTCATGGAGATAAACTCAAATGTTCCAGGTGCATTCGTATCCTCTTCAGGAAAGAATATGGGTGCTTTCAAGGGTGTGGGATATCCAGAGGATATTGGTCATTTCTATAAGCTGGAAGAATACAAAGGATATATCTGGACCTCACACGGCCGGTTCCCTACCAATACTCCTGGCTGGTGGGGTGGAGCCCACCCTTTCGGACTGCTTGACTGGAGCATCGTGCATAATGGCGAGATATCCTCATACGGTATCAACAAGCGTTATCTTGAGATGTTCGGATACAAGCTTGAACTGCGGACCGATACGGAAGTCGTTGCTTATCTTTTTGACCTGCTGGTACGAAGGCAAAACCTTCCCATGGAACTGGCGGTCAAGGCCCTCTCTGCACCTTTTTGGGACAATATTGACAGGATGGAACCACATACCAAAGAATTGATGACCGCCATCAGGATGGTGTATGGTGGAGCTTTGCTAAATGGTCCCTATAGTATAATACTTGGACATAGCAGGGGTATGATGGGATTAAATGACAGGATAAAACTGCGTCCAATGACCTGCGGGCGAAAGGATGATATGTTGTATATGGCTTCTGAAGAAAGTGCCATCCGGGAGATAGAACCTGACCTTGATACTGTCTGGAGCCCGAAAGCTGGTGAAGCTGTCGTTGGCACCTTGAACGGGGAGGTGGAATAAATGGCAACTGAACTGTCGCCGGTATCCCAGATACCCCCAGAGTTCCATGTTAAGGTAGACCATGACCAGTGCAGGAAGTGCAAGCGATGTGTGTTGAACTGCAGTTTTGGATGTATGCAATTCAAGGATAAGGTCACTCCTGACCATAGCAAATGTGTAGCTTGTCACAGGTGTACCACCTTCTGTCCTGAGAATGCTATTTCAATTACCGACCATCCCATGGTATACAAGGAAAATGCAAACTGGACTGAACGTATCAGGCAGAACACCCTTAAGCAGGCTGAGACCGGCGGGATATTACTTACCGGCATGGGTAACCCCAAGCCATATCCGATATTGTGGGACCACCTGCTTATTGATGCATGCCAGGTAACGAACCCGTCCATAGACCCGCTGCGGGAACCAATGGAATTGCGAACATTCCTGGGCAGCAAGCCAGACAAACTTGAGTTCGAGCGAGACGAGCATAATAATGTCAGGTTGAAGACGCAGCTTGCTCCCCATATACAGTTGGATATACCGGTGATATTTGCAGCTATGAGCTATGGTGCTGTGAGCCATAACGTGCACAAGTCCCTGGCAATTGCCGCTAATAAAATGGGGACATTAATGAATACGGGAGAAGGCGGACTGCATGAGGACCTGTATCCTTATTCGGGTCGCATTATGGTACAGGTAGCGTCTGGCAGGTTCGGGGTGCACAGCGATTATCTGAAGGCCGGTGCTGCTGTTGAGATTAAGATCGGACAGGGTGCCAAGCCTGGTATCGGAGGACATCTGCCTGGTGAAAAGGTAGGATTGGAGATATCAAAGACGCGGATGATACCGGTGGGTACAGATGCACTGTCTCCGGCACCACATCATGATATTTACAGTATCGAGGACCTGTCGCAGTTGATATTTGCCATCAAGGAGGCTACCGATTATATGAAACCTGTATCTGTCAAGATAGCGGCTGTGCACAACGTGGCTGCAATTGCAAGCGGGATAGTACGGGCCGGAGCCGATATTGTTACAATTGACGGGTTCAGGGGCGGCACCGGCGCTACTCCGGCTATTATCAGGGACAATGTGGGTATACCCATTGAGCTGGCCCTGGCCGCAGTTGACCAGAGACTCAGGGATGAGGGTATCCGCAACCAGGCCAGCCTGGTATGTGCTGGCAGTATTCGCGAGGCTGCCGATGTGGCCAAGGCTATTGCACTGGGAGCTGATGCATGTGTTATTGGTACGGCTGCACTGATAGCACTGGGATGCCGGGTATGCCAGAAATGCTATACCGGTAACTGCGCATGGGGTATTGCTACCCAGCGGCCCGAACTGACCCGCAGGCTGGACCCTGATGTTGGTTCACAGCGGTTGTGCAACTTGCTGACAGCATGGAAGCATGAACTGCAGGAAGTGCTGGGTTCTCTGGGTGTTAACAGCATCGAGAGCTTGAGGGGCAGCAGGGAACGCCTGCGAGGTATCGGCCTGGATAAGGAGACCCTGGAGATACTGGGTGTTAAGCCCGCCGGTGTGGGTATGTGAGGTGACTGGTATGGTAATGACTATTGATGCTAAAGGAATGTACTACAGGGAATTGAACAAGATGATACGGACCGCCATAGAGGAAGGTGAGACCGAATTCGTTCTGGACAACATAAACGGGCAGCGGTATATCGGGGATGCCATCAAGGCGAAGGCCAAAATAACCATTCACGGTACCCCAGGTAATGATATGGCGGTCTTCATGAACGGTCCGACCATTGAAGTGTTCGCCAACGGGCAGGACGGTATCGCCAACACCATGAACAGTGGTGAGATCATCATTCACGGCATGGTTGGAGATGTGATCGGTTACGGTATGCGCGGCGGCAAACTCATGATAAAGGGTGATGTGGGATATCGTGTGGGCATCCACATGAAAGAATACAAAACCCAGGTCCCTGTTATCGTGGCAGGCGGGTGTGCCGGTGATTTCTATGGAGAATATATGGCCGGTGGTGTCATGATATTACTGGGACTGGGTGCCGGTGAGGATAAACCTATTGCCGGGGACTACCTGGGTACTGGCATGCATGGCGGTGTGATTTTCCTGCGCGGTAAGGTTGAAGAATATCAACTGGGTGCCGAAGTGGCTGTAATGGAGCTTGATGAAAAGGATCTTAAGCTGGTGACCACATACGTGACCGAGTGGTGCGAGCATTTCGGGCATGATGTTGATGAGATAATGTCCAGGCCTTTTATCAAGCTAAAGGCGGTTAGCAGCAGGCCGTATGGGAATTTGTATGCATATTGAAAAAAAAACCTGAATAATTCAAACGATCCCTTGTTGCTGAAGGGATTTGGTGGAGGAGGAGCAGCATCTGGTCGCTCCATCCTACCGACAGGGAGTATAAAATGGGAGTACGTGGGTTTATGACAGAGTTTGAATCTGACCGGGCCAGAGTGAAGATGCCTAAAGGGTACCGGATGTCTATGATAAAAAGGTATTTCTGGGTGGGCCTTATCTCAGCACTGCTGCTCAGACTGGTTATCATTGCCGACCATTATGGAGATATCTATGCACGAGTGTTGCGGTACCTGGGAGTTTCAGGATATTTGTGGTTCTTTGCACATCGGTATCACATTGGTAAACGCAGGTATGGGGTGATAAAAGACCTGGAGTTACTTGAAAAGATAGAAAGGCGTGAACCTTTCACTGAAGAGGATTTTGAGGGACTTAATTATGTCATGCGGAGTCTTTCTATGTCCAGGGAACGGATGAATTACCTTGTTATTTTTGCATTTTCGGTGATAGCTATTATGCTTTCACCTGCACTGGATTTCAGGATCATTGGATTGTGAAGGTATCAGGACCCTGACCTTCACCTCAACGTGCTAGCTTCTCCATGTTTCCCACATTACGATCTCATCAAGCCTTTTTCGTGGTTTCGATTGCGGCACAGTCGATGGATATCCAAGAGGAAGGAGGGAAACCACTCGCACATCATCAGGTATCTGTAATATTTCTTTGACTTTTTTTTCATTGAATGCCCCGATCCAGCACGTGCCAAGTCCTTCCTCAACAGCCTGTAGGGTCATATGATCCACAGCAATCGCCGTGTCAATGGGATACGCCAGCTGGCCGCATGACATGACATATTCTTTTTCAACAGAGCACGCTGCGATCACCACAGGTGCTTCAGCTACAAATCTCTGGTTACCTGCAGCTTCACCAAGCAATTTTCGCGTATTTGCATCCCTGATTATAATAAATCTGCGTTCCTGGCGGTTCCCTGCAGAAGGAGAAAGTCTGCCAGATTCAAGTACTCTCATCAATTTATCCTCCTCCACCTCACGAGGGTCATACGCCCGTATGCTCCGTCTTAATTGTATCGCTTTTTGCACATCCATACCATATACACTCCTTTATCGTTTCAATGTTGTCAGCCCTTATCTTGTTTTCGGGATTGACAAGTCCTTCCTGCCACTAAATCAACACTAATAATCCCATCACCTTTTACCCGATGTGCCGCCATCCCTTTAAAGTTCGATGGACATTTTTCCCGGTCAATATCGCCCACACCGCTTCTTTGTGAAGCCCATTTGAGCAGGGGCACTATTGCTTTCCTGAGCTCGATGCCGTCATTAGTCAAAGAATATTCAACCCGGGGCGGGATCTCAGCAAACGATTCCCTTGTTACCAGCCGCTCGTTTTCCAGCTTTTTCAAAGTATCAGAAAGCGCTTTGGGACTTATCCCGTTCAGGTTCTCCATAAGCTGGTTGAACCTGAGTTTATCATGATTTCCGATATCATTGACAATAAGGAGAGCCCATTTCTTGCTAATAGTATCTATAATACCTTCCAGTGGGCACAGACAAAGTTGGTTTCTCTCTTTTTGCATAGTAGCTATATTACTATAAACTTTATAGTTTAAATACTTTCGATTTTATACTATAGAATGGAGATGATAATAATGTGTCAAGATAATACTATAAGAATGCATCCCGGCCACGGTAATATGGGTATGCATCATGGACAAGGTGGAATGGGCATGCATCATGGACAAGGTGGAATGGGTATGCACCATGGACATGGTCGAATGAGTCTGCATCACGAACAAAGTGGCATGGGTATGCATCAAGGACAGTGCGGATGTGGATGCCATGGCGAATTTAACAGGCATCTGCACACAAAGCAGGAAAAAATAGAAACATTAGGGAAATACCAGCAACAATTAGAACTTGAACTTCAGGCTGTCAAAGAACAAATTGAATTCCTGAAAGGTAAATAGTGCTGGAAATCCCGCATCAATTGTCTGTACCAGGCTGACATCAGTCTGGTATCAGTTTGGTATCATAGTTTCAATCGTTCCACTACTTCGCCCTTTTCTATATGTGAATCCATTATTTCTTCCACATCACCCGGTGTGACCTTGCCATACCAGACCCCTTCAGGGTACACAAGGACTATAGGTCCTTCTTCACAATTTGCAAAGCACCCGGTATTTGATAACATTACTTCATTTTCTCAATCCCGGTCTTCTATCTCTTCCATGAAATTGGCCAGTATCTGGACTGAATCCTTCTTATGGCAAACTCCTTGATGCTGTCCGTTTATTCTTGAACTGGAACAAACAAATATGTGTTGTCCTGGTTTTTCCATGGTATTACCTCTTACAATATTTTCGTATGAATTGACATTACCTGCACTCAAATGTTATACGCAGTCTCTCCATGGCAAGTCTTGTCGAGCCCGATATTTTCTTCATTCTCACTTACCTTGAGCCCCGATGTCCTGTCAAGCACGAATCCGATCAGGATAGTGCAGACACTTGCATAGATGACCGCGATAATTACCCCTTCAAGCTGGAGAAGGAACTGGTGTGAGTTTCCAAGCAGGAGACCTGTTGCCCCGATACTGGCAAACACACCAGTTAACAGCGCGCCTGTAATACCGCCAGCACCGTGAATCCCAAAGACATCAAGTGAATCGTCATATCCCAGCTTACCTTTGAACATCACGGCCCGGTAGCACACTAACCCTGCAATAAGCCCTATCAGGATGGCTGCCATCGGTGTGACAAAACCTGCAGCGGGCGTGATAGCAACAAGTCCTGCGACAATTCCGGTCGCAAACCCGAGAGCAGTCGGTTTTCCAGTATGGGTCCATTCTGCTGCCATCCACGCAAGTCCTGCAGCTGCCGGTGCAATGAGCGTGGTTATAAACGCAAGTCCGGCAATCTCATTCGCAGCGAAGGCTGATCCGCCATTGAACCCGAACCAGCCAAACCATAAAAGTCCTGCTCCCATAAGGGAAAGAGTAACATTGTGCGGCTTAATGGCATCCAGGCCATATCCTTTCCTCTTGCCAAGGAAGACCAGAAGCGCAAGTGCCGAGACACCTGAGGTTATATGGACGACCGTCCCTCCAGCGAAATCAAGTGCTTCCCCGGTAAGGAAACCACCACCCCATACCCAGTGGCAGACAGGTGCGTAAACAATTAGACCCCACAGTGCGATGAATGCGATGTACGACTTGAACTTGATACGCCCGACAATAGCGCCCGAGATAAGAGCGGGCGTGATTATGGCAAACATCCCCTGGAACACAATAAATGTGTAGGTTGGGATTGTGCCTGATATGGAGTAAAGGTCGATCCCCTTCAGGAATATATGTTCAAATCCACCAATGAACCAGTTCCCTGTCCCGAAGGCAAGCGAGTAACCGATAATCACCCACTCGATAGTGATAACACCTATAGCAACGAAAGAATGCATCATACTGCTCAGGACATTTTTGCGCCGTACCATCCCACCATAGAATAGCGCAAGTCCGGGGAGCATGAATAATACAAGCGCAGATGATATCAGGACCCATGCTGTATCTGCTGCAACAATAGCCATATATCTTTTACCTCCTAAATTGCCTCTGGCCCGGTTTCATCAGTACGTATCCTGATCACGTTCTCAAGTGGCAGTACGAATATCTTGCCATCTCCTATCTCCCCCTCATCGCCGGTTTTGGCACCCCGACGTATTGCCTCGATCGTGGGTTCAAGGAACTCGTCATTCACTGCAATGTCGAGCCGAATCTTCTCAAGGAGGTTCACTTCATATTCTGACGCCCTGTAGACTTCTAAATGTCCTTTCTGTTCCCCATAACCTAAAGCAGAAGAGACTGTCAACCGGTTCACTTCAACCTTCTTGAGTTCCCGCTTGACCGCATCAAGACGTTCAGGTCGTATTATTGCTATCACATATTTCATAATTACCACCACACGATAGCCTACTGCATACTATAAATAATTATCTATCAATTTATTACAATAAGTAGTAATTTTGAACCTTAACTCCGACACTTTAGGGCATATGTTTCTTACAATTATCACCAAAAACATATAAATGAAATTAAGAAACACTTACTAACGACATAATGCCGATTAACAGATATTGAAAAAACCGCATTTCAACCACAAACGACATATTCAGTACATAGGGAATATGTATTGAAACATTTGATGATATTTACGCATGCTATAGGGCACATAAATAAAAAAATTACAATGCTATCCCCTATTTCAGCGGAGTTAAGGTTTGAAATAATCGTGTTTATCGATGATGCAAGTAAAAAAGTGAAACAGAGTGATATGATCTCTCCGGGACCGTGGCTCATGCTGTCACTCCAATCCGGTCATCCCGGGTGGTTATGGGCATAGATTATGCCAGCCTTATTAATTATTCTGTTACATGGAACATGTCTGCATTTTCGGCTCTTCTGCCTCTTCAGCTTCAAGGATAGTATTGGTGATCCTGTCCAACAGTTCCATCGCACCCCTGTAACCTACCATGAGCAATCTCTGGGCACCAACCCTGTCATGTATAGGTAGTCCCACTCGCACTAATGGTATTCCCTCAGCTTTTGAGATGTACTTACCATTGGAATCACCTACGAGCAGATCAGGCCTGGTGCTCCTGACAGCATCATTGAAGGTATCGAAA
>JAMJFV010000062.1 GCA_023544495.1 ANME-2 cluster archaeon | reverse complement strand
GGAGGACGATATTCAATATGGCAAAGATAAACAACCCTTTATTTTATTTCAGTGTGATGGGCGGAGTAACTGTGTTTATCGGATTGATAATGGGGATCTACGTGGTAAATGAATGGCTTGCCAATATAAATCATATCCTTCTGGCATTGTTGACCACTCTTATCATTATGAGCGGGTTACAGATGTTCATATTTGCCATGATGGGTGACCTGATAGTATCCCTCCATAAAGAGACCATGAGGACTTTGAGGAAATACAAAGAATAATCTCAATTTACACCTGAATTCATTTAAAAAAAGAGAACAAAGGGCGTGAGACCCTTATTTACGTGTTATTGCTGAATCCTGTTCATTTGCCAAGTTCTTCAAACATCTTCCTGATAATGATAAAAAGCAGCTGAGACAAAGGCGTATGCTGCTGCACTTACCAGACCCACATCCATGATTGCCTGAAGGGACACGGCATAGTCTTTTAGAATCGTGACCTTTGCAAAGTCTGCAACTGCATATATTGCTATTGAACCGGCAAATACGGAAAGGAACATCCAGAAATAAGAAGCACCGGCAGTGGCATACCTAGGTGAACCAGTTCGTATACATTCCCTGATCGCTATCCATCGATAGTGTATTGTGGGCTGCAATACCGCTATCGTTTGCCGGAAAAATGTATCCAAGCACTATGAACAGCAATACTATACATACTGTGCCACCATAGAATATTTCTTTTGAATGTTTACGTACCGATTCCATTTTTTTCTCACCTGGTTATTTCAGTCCATGCTCATCATAAAGGTCATCTAAGAATTTCCTAGCTTTTGGTTCACCCATCATTTTTGCCATTATTCCGCATGCCAGGATGTCAAAAACCGATTTTAACTCCTGGGCATTCCGAGAATCCCGGTTTGCTCCGACCTGTTGAAAGGCCTCGGCGATTATGGCCTCGGCCCGTTTATCACCGTACATTATCCTTACCTTTCCCTTAACAGCCTGGTACAAAGCTACCCTTACTTCATCAGGCATTTCTCCTGTTTCAGGGTGTACAATGGAAACAACTCCAGATGGGGCAGAGGAAGAAGAAACTTCATGCGCTGGATCGGGTGGAACTCCCTGTACTGAGGCAGGCTGTGCTGAGGTATGTTGTGCTTCCTGGACCGGTGCCGATGTAGGATCTGAAGTGGTTGCTGCTGGATTTTCAGTTCCCTGTGTTTCTTTCTTCAGATCAGCCAGATCTTCAGGTTTGATTGTCGTGATAGCTTTTTTCATAACCAGGTTCAATAGTGATTCGTCTGCATGCCTGGACGCAAAAGTTCCCAAAATATACCTTTTATTGACAACCAATTGAATAAATCCCTCATCGGCCTTGATTTCCAGACTATTTATGGGAATTCTGGACCTGAAAATGTCAATTAACTGGAACAGGCCACTGGAGGACTGGAACAATTCATTTTCAAAAAGCTTGGGGACGTCATGGGCTATTATCTCACCATTCATGTCCATCAAATATGAACCAACAACACCTTCAACAGTATTCCTGATATCTTCAAAAATAGTAGTCATATCATCATCTCATTGTCGATACCAGGCCATCGATCTTTTTATCGACCAGGTCTTCATCCGCATCCTCAACCATGATGACACCAAGGTAATAGTCATGTTCAATGATAATCAGTATCTTATATCCAGGCCCCCGAATGACTGACCTCCGGGCGTTGCCTAAGGTGAACATATTTGTGGCTTCGTTAATTGTTATCCCTGAAAAGCCTATTATTGAATTATCTGCGTCCAAAATTTTATGAGAATCAAGTACAGTCCCATCACTTTTCATGATGGATATGCTCTTTACTCCCTGAATTCCGGTCAAGCTGTCTATAATTGTTTTAGTATCCATCAACAAACCTCACGTTTAACGTTTTTTCGTTCTCCCGTCCCTACATTTTATTTGTTAAAATATTTATAAGATTATTTATTTTTTAATCTTACTTATATATTTCGGTGAATTGAGACCGTTACATTATATGTTGGTATAATCAACTAACCACGGATGAACGCAGATAACCGCGGATACGCTGCCTGAAAATCTGCGTTCATCTGTGTTTATCTGCGGTTTTCTTATACTCACCAACACGAATTGTAACAGTGTCCCACAAACAGTGATTATATATCTCCCACAAACAAGGAAACAAGGGATATCTTTTTATACAAGATATCCATTCAATTTATTAATTAAAAAATCTGACAAATATGTCACTAAATATGAAAATGGACTTAATGTTCCAGCAGGTACAAAAAGACCTGGCTAACCTCAATGGGGTAAAGAAATCACTTGTTGCCAGCCAGGATGGTTATATCCTCAGTAGACCAGCCGAATCCAGGCTTGAATTATTTGCATTGACATCGGCAGCGATGTTGAAGACTGCAGATGCAGCCTCTGCAAAAGTGGGCAATAATTATACGAAACATGTGGTCATCGACTATCCAGATGAGAGGCTCATAGCTGTGCGTGCAGGTCCGAAAGCGATTGTAGCCGTACTTACAGGAACGAATGCGGGACTTGATCCTATCATGATAGAACTGGACAAGGCCGCTGAGAAAGTCCGTGGGATAATATAACCCCTGAAACTAAATATTTAAGGGTTTTGAATACTGTTTTAGCGGATAGTATATTTTAGAGGTAGACTTTTGGTAAGCAACTCAGGACCAATTATTCTTGGAATCGAAGGCACGGCCTGGAACCTGAGTGCCGCCATTGTGGACGAGAATGATGTAATAGTCGAATCCACTGCTACCTATAAACCTCCCGTCGGGGGTATCCATCCAAGAGAAGCATCCCAGCACCATGCAGACCATCTGGGACCGGTTATCACAAAGATTCTATCAGATGCACATGACAGAGGGCTCACAACATCTGATATAGATGCCATCGCCTTCTCCCAGGGTCCGGGACTGGGACCATGCCTGCGCACCGTAGCCACTGCTGCAAGGGCACTGTCCCTATCGCTTAATGTTCCCCTCATAGGCGTTAACCACTGTATAGCCCACATCGAGGTCGGACGCTGGAAAACCGATGCAATGGATCCGGTGGTGTTATACGTAAGCGGGGCGAATTCCCAGGTACTGGCATACCGGAAAGAGCGATACCGGGTATTCGGGGAGACCCTGGATATCGGCATTGGAAACGCCTTTGATAAATTTGCCAGGGGCGCGGGACTTCAACATCCCGGCGGGCCAAAGATAGAAGAACTGGCTAGATCAGCTACTTCGTATGTTCCCCTGCCGTACATTGTCAAAGGTATGGACTTCTCCTTTTCCGGCCTGTCCACAGCAGCGTCCGTTGCCCTGCAGACATCCCTGCTGGAAGATGTTTGTTTTTCCCTGCAGGAGAACGCATTCGCCATGCTTGTAGAGGTGACCGAACGGGCCGTAGCGCACACAGGCAAGGACGAGGTACTGCTTGGCGGCGGCGTGGGTGCCAATCAACGTTTGCAGGAGATGCTCGATATCATGTGCAACGAGCGTGGTATCCGGTTCCATGTGCCTGAGCGCCGATTCATGGGAGACAACGGCAGCATGATCGCATACCTGGGTCTGCTCATGTACCGGCAAAATACTTTCATATCCATCAAGGAATCCTATGCCATGCCGAATTACAGACCTGACGATACACCTGTAACCTGGTGGCAAGGCTGATAGTGCGATAAAAATGAATACTTATTTTATGCCTGCAATCAATATAGAGCCGATGAGTGCAGAATCACTGGAATGGTCAGAAAAATACCGGCCTGAAAACCTTAGTGAAGTCGTAGGTCATCCAGGTGTCGTAAAAGAACTGCTCAAATGGGGAGAGGACTGGGAAAAGTGTATCCCTGAGTACAGGGCTTTGATCCTGCATGGAAAACCAGGCATTGGCAAGACCTCTGCAGCCCTGGCAATGGCATCCCAGATGGGATGGGATGTGATAGAACTCAATGCCAGTGACCAGCGTACGGCAAAGATAATCCAGAAAGTTGCAGGTTCTGCCAGTATGATGGGGACCTTCGACGGGACTTCAGGACGCCGTCTCGTCATTCTTGATGAAGCTGATAACCTGCATGGTAACTATGACCGGGGTGGTGCCAGGGCCATCATCAATGTTGTCAAGAACACCAGACAACCCATCATTCTGATAGCCAATGAGTTCTACGACATGGACTCTGCGCTGCGCCTGGCCTGTAAACCGGTACAGTTCAGGGCAATGAACAGTACCACCATAGCGAACGTGCTCAAATCCATTTGCAGGAAAGAACAGGTCATGGTCGGTATGGGCGTGATAGAGCAGATCAGCGACAATGCGGGCGGAGATCTGCGAAGCGCTATCAATGACCTGCAGGCCATTGCGATAGGGAAAAATGAACTGAATGTGGATGATATCGTCACTTCTCCCAGAGATATCAGGGAAACAGTTTTCAGGGCAATGGATAAGATATTCAAGGCTTCTGATATGAGGTCTGCACAGAAAGCTGCGTGGCAGGTGGACGAGAGCCCTGAGGACCTTATCAACTGGATAGACGAGAATATACCCGTGGCATACAGGGATGACAGGGACATATATGCCGGATTTAACCAGTTATCGCGGGCAGACCTGTTCCTGGGTCGGGTACGACGCAGGCAGAATTACCGGTTGTGGCGGTATGCAAGCCTGCTCATGACCGGAGGGGTGGCCGCAGTTAGGACCAGGAACTATTCGGGTTACAACAAATACCAGTCCCCTCAGTTCTGGAAAAAACTGGGGCAGACCAGAGGAAAACGAAATATCAGGGATTCGCTTGCCGGTAAGATAGGCGGATTGTGTCACCTGTCCAAGAGATACGCACGCTCAGACCTTATCTGGTTCTTCAAGCATGTGATGAACAGTAAAGAACATGCTGTTCATGTGGCAGCCGAGCTTGACCTGAACCCTGATGAGATCGCGTTTTTACTGGATACGAAGGCAACAACAAAGAAAGTCAGGACCATATATGAAGAAGCCCGGCAACTGATAGATGCACAGGTGAAGCACGATATTGAGGTGTTTGGTGGGTTCACCCATACAGATGTGGCAGATGAACAGCAGCGTGAACTTGACTTTTCAGGGACAGACAGCGGGGACGATATCGATGAACCGGCTGCAGATGAAGTTGCCAGCAAGGAAAACACGAAAAACCAGAGTTCGTTATTCGATTTTTGAGGCTTTAGCAGATGACGGGAAAACTGATAACACTTGAAGGTATTGACGGTTCGGGAAAATCCACGATAATGAAAAGCCTGAAACACTATTTCAAGGGAAAGAACGATGTTCTATTTACCAGGGAGCCGACCAGGGAATGGACAGGCGAGGCCGTGAACCGGGCCATCAAGGAAGAAACCGACCCACTGGCAGAGTTGTTCCTGTTTGTTGCCGACCATGCAAACCACCTGACCAAAACAATACGGCCTGGCATTGCGAATAACATGACAGTGATATCTGACAGGTATTCTGACAGCAGATATGCATATCAGGGCGCTACCTTGAAAGGAATTATCGAACAACCACTTGAATGGGTAATGGAGATCCATAAGGGCTGGACCATAGTACCGGACCTTACCATCCTGTTCGATGTCAGCCCGGAAATCGCGGTTTCAAGGGTGGGGACCCGTGATTACCAGACTAAGTTCGAGAAGATCAATTTTCTTGAACAGGTGCGCTCAAATTATCATACACTGGTGGATATGCAAACGGACCGTTTCATTGTAGTTAATGCAGATCAACCGTATAGTAAGGTAGAACAGGTCGTGTTCAAAGCTGTAAAGGAAAATATAGCTTAACGGTAACGGATTCACCAGTATAAAGATTCACCAGTATAAAGATTCACCAGTATAAAGATTCACCAGTATAATGATTCACCAGTATAATGATTCACCAGTATAATAAAATTCAATGGTGGGCTGACCCTCCAATGTCGGAGGGCTCCCCAAGTTGGGACTTGCGCTTGCATTCACCCATTCCCCGCGCACGTACGCACATCGTACTTATGCGCCAACGTTCCTGAAATGAAGGTGGAGATCTGACCTTCAAGACTATGTTCTGTCTTGAGCCTTTCACAACTTGGTCAGATAGTTCCGTGTGAAGGTCACCATTCACCTTACACCACTTCATTGCTAGCCCACGTAGCATGCACTTCAGTTTCACCAGTTCGCTCACTGGTTCCTAAATCTGAAGTAATAATCATGTTGTTTTACAAACCAATATAATTTTCGGTAAACAATCCGGTAACAAAGCGGATAATCAACAGGGAGTTGAAGAACAGTAGACCGATCCAATAAAAGGAACACAGCTTATATCGCCCTGGCAAATGTGAGATAACCAGTGTGTCCTACACTGATGGTGGATGGCCGGGTTCCCCTCTCACTGAAAGATATCTCTCTTTGGGTACACTCAAGAGTGACCACGTCTTCAAATTTTTCTATACCCACAGCCATGCGCACTTCTTTGGCCTGTTCCAGGAACGGGGAGAAAACAACGAGATATCCACCCGGTTTCAGGACATTAAGGACGTACGGCACAACCTTATCTGCAGCCTGCATATCCAGGGTAACTACATCAAAACTCTCATCCAGTGAACGAATCTCTTTTACCAGGTCTCCAGACCTGGATTCCACATTTGTCAGACCGGCAAGAGCTATGTTTGACTGTGCTACCTTTGCAAAATCCTCTCTGACCTCATAGGTCATTACCCTTTTGGCAACAAGTCCCATATAAATGGCAAGAATACCTGAGCCGGTGCCGGCATCAAGCACATTGTCATCCTTATTCAGACCTGTATGGCCCATTATCATCCCGATATCCTTAGGACTAATAGGTGCCCCGGTCCTTTTCAGGAAATTGAAAAGGTCTGCTGCCCTTAAGCGATATATCTGCATTTCAAATCCCAGATGGGATACGATACTATCCATATATTCCTTGTCCAGCAGCGTACCCAGTTTGAAGACCCCTACATCAGTATGCAGGTCTTTTTCATGCGCACTGACAATATACCTCTTCCCATTGCCCTTTAACAGTACAGTTTCACCCTGTTTCATAGCCTGTCACACTCCACTGGTACTATCATCGTATAACAGGGAATGCCCGGTCATCTGGTGCGGTACATCCAGACCCAACAGTCCAAGTATTGTCGGGGCAATATCGGCAAATATTCCTTCCTTCAGATGTACGCCATTCATTGTGGAAACAAGGATTACCGGGACCCGGTTAGTGGTATGAGCAGTATGGGGGCTCCTATCATCATAGTATATCATCTGTTCACTATTGCCGTGGTCTCCCGTAACGATTGCAGCGCCTCCGCAGGAAACTATTGCATCTGTAACCTTACCCAGGCATTCATCCACTACTTCTGCGGCACGCACTGTGGCATCCAGTATACCGGTATGTCCTACCATATCCAGGTTGGCAAAATTCCCAATAATGAAATCGTAGTTTCCGGAACGTATCCTGTCCAGGAGTGCATCTGTCACTTCGTACGCACTCATCTCAGGTTGCATGTCATAGGTGGGGACTTTTGGTGACGGGATAAGTACCCGGTCTTCTCCGTCATAGGGTTTCTCTATACCTCCATTAAAGAAAAAAGTCACATGTGCGTATTTTTCTGTCTCAGCAATATGCAGCTGTTTTTTTTTGCATGTGCTCAGATATTCGGCAAGTGTGTTGTCAATGGGCTCGTGCGGGAAAGCAACAGGCAGATCAAAAGTCTCGTCATACCGGGTCATGCAAACAAAATGAATGTCTGGAACCATTTTTCGTTCAAATCCTGAAAAAGCATTGAGTGTCAGGGCGCCGGTCAGTTCTCTTGCCCGGTCAGGTCTGAAATTGAAGAATATCACAGCATCGCCATCCTGCATGGAAGCAGTCGCCTCTGGTAGCACGATCGTGGGTTTAACAAACTCATCGTTCTCCCCCTTTTTATAAGCAAACAGCACAGCCATTTCTGCGCTGGAGGCTCTCTCTCCTCTACCCAGGGTCAATGCATCATATGCAAGGTTGACCCTTTCCCATCTCCTGTCACGGTCCATGCTGTAATACCGGCCGCTTACTGTGGCTATCTTTCCTATGCCAAGTTCTTGCATCCGTCTTTTTGTGTGTGCGATATATTTCAAAGCAGAGCGCGGCGGTACATCCCTTCCATCCAGGAATGCATGGACAAAAACTCTGTCCAGCCTCGCTGTCTTTGCCATCTCCAGAAGTGAGAACAGGTGGTCCATATGGCTGTGTACCCCTCCATCAGACAGCAGGCCTATCAGGTGAAGTGAAGAACCGTTTTCAAGAACATGGTCCAGAGCATCTGATAAAACCTTATTTGAAAAGAAATCACCATCCCTGATAGACTTGTTTATCCGGGTAATATCCTGGTAGACCACCCGGCCCGAACCCAGGTTCAGGTGTCCAACTTCACTGTTCCCCATAAGGCCTTCCGGCAAACCTACTGATTCACCCGAAGCTTCCATACTAGTATTGGGATAATTGCTCAACAGCCTGTCCATGACAGGCGTATTTGCCTTGAGCACGGCATTCCCGTCAACCTGCGGATTGATACCCCAACCGTCAAGAATAAGCAGAACAAGCGGTTTTGGGATTTCCATGTACTTTTTCCTTCAATCGCTAGTTCTTCTTTCCGACAAGTTCGTTCAAGGTAATAATACTTCCAATTGCAAACACGATCGCAGAAGCAATATTGAACATTAACGAAGTATTGTAATCCTGCCATACTTCGCCGGTACGATTGGTACCAAGGGGGATCACTAAAGGCTCGAGGAGGGTCATATCCATCTTTGTGTATATATACACAGCAATACCTAAAATAATAAGAACCATCCCGAAGACCAGGTCAGGTGTATAAAGGGTCTGCCGGTATTCCAGTTTCTTCAATGGAATCTGGAACTCACCAAGTATTTCATCTTCAACGATCCGGCCTTCCACCCTGGCCAGGACATCCTGGTATTTCTTTTTGAGACTATCCCTGGTATATACAGTGATCTCTTGATTGTTGTACTTTTCTTCAATTCTGACAAGAGCTCCTTCGATTTTGGTCTTTATGCGGTTTAACTGGAAAATCATCTGTTCTTTCTGGACCATCATTTACACCCTCTAATTACTACACCATCTATCTATTGATAATAATATATATCATTATATCACAAACTGCCAAAAAATAAATTTGAGTACATGAAATCTTTCATGCACTCACCAGTCAAAAGGTTATTTTACTGCAGGGAATCCAAGATTATGTGCACTCTGGTGACATGTTGTACATCCACTTGACATGCCGTGTTTTGAACCATGACATGTAGTGCATGATGGAATTTGTCCATGCTGTGGATGGCAGTACGCACAATTCTTGTTGGAATGGCCTGTGATATTTTCCTTCAGGTGCTGTGCATTTTCCGCATGACATCCACCACATAAGGTAGAGGGTGTATCGGTTGGATAGTCAACCTTTGTAGGAATATGGCCCTGTATGTGACATTGCTTGCAGTCCTGCTGTGTCATAGTTTCATCATGGCCTGCATGACAACTGGTACATTCAAGCCAGTCTCCATGGACCGGATGACATAAAGTGCAGTCAAGTTCTGCATGTTTGGTCGGTTGGGTTTCGAATGTGGTCTGTATCACAGGTGCGTGGCATTTAGCACAATCATTCTCGCTGATGACCGATGAGAATTCTATATCCCGTGGAGCGTGTGCATCTATGTGGCACAGGGAACAGTCTTCGAATCCTGAAGGATGATAAACACCATGGCAGTCAGTACATTTTGGTTTATAACCGTGCTGTGGATGACAGAATGCGCAACCCTTCTTGGAATGTTTGCCTCCTTCCAGATTAAGTGATTGTATAGGTTTGACATGACATTCACCACAGGTCTGTTCAGACATGCCTCTTTCATGTCCCTTGTGGCATGAATTGCAGTCTTCGACATCCTCGTGAGGATTGATCATACGTCTGCTGGTGCGTGAAATATAATCCTCATGACATTTGACGCAGCGCAACATGTTCTCAAGCTTAACAATTTCTTCCGGAGCAGGAGGTGCATCAAGACCGGTCACGTCATAAATGAGCATCTTCCCGATTTCTTCCTTGAAGACCAGGGTACCAAAGCTTCCAGCTGGTTCATGGCATTGGGTGCATGTAATCCCATGTTCATTATGAACATAATCAAGGGAATCACCAGGAGTTATATATTTTTCAAATTCAATTCCAT